>CAZZXJ010000561.1:0-4678 GCA_964657905.1 uncultured Stigonema sp. | reverse complement strand
CATGCCTCATGCCCCATGCCCCTTCAACAATGCTTTGCAACCAGGCAGCTAAAGTGGGGTGAGCCAATTCCAAATGAATCCAACCAGGGGAAACTATTTGAACCTTGAAATCTTCGCCACAGGTGACCGATAAATGAGAGGCAATGGCACCTGCTATATCCATCGCTGGGATTTTCTCATATTTTGAGAGCCGTAGGGCTATACCAGAGATATACAAAACTCGACTATTATCTCTACCTTTATGTAGAGGGATATTTATCTGCTTTATGATATTGTTTTTATTTTTCTCAGTATATACACTGAGTGACATCATCAAATAACTAAATACTAACTTCTTAATAGCTATATATTTGCTAGTTGGTAATTTTTTATGCACATATTACTCCCATACCGAGCCTTCCATAAAACAGAGTCATTTTCAAGCATCTGTCTTAAGGTATATTTTTTTTTTGCAAAGGAAAAATGAGAATTGTGCAAATTTTTTTTGAATGTGGGTAAATTTTACTACCATCATTGTACAGTAAGAAGTATAACAAAAGAGTAGAGCTTTGCTCTCTACCCTTTGAATGGCTGGCACTGTTAGGTGTTAAGCCTGACCCGCCAACACAAAGACACTCCTTGCACCTTTTTCTGACGTCTTTGTCTTCAGCCGAACGCTCTTTGTTACCTATGCAATCTCCATCCTCCTTTTCTGAGGCCTCACGTCCTTTTTTGACTTGGCAACGTATTCTTGATTGGGCTCAGGAACACTACCGTTGCCGCACCTTTAGCAAAGATGAGCGCATTCCAGCTAGACCTGGATTGCTATATTTGGTGCAAAGGGGTGCGATCCGCATGGTGGGAACCGCCCAGGTTAGTGCCACTGCTAGTCAGCTTACGTCTCGACGCATAAACAGAACCCCTGAAGAAGCTTTCTTAGGGTTTGTTGGTGCAGGCCAGCCGTTTGAAATTGTTGCTCAGTCACCATTCACACTCCAGGCATACGCCCATGTGGATCAAACTGCGGTGCTATGGATGTACTGGCACGACTTGGATAACTGGCCTCACTTCCGCCGCGAAGTTATGGATGCCTTTAGGTATCAGCACCAGCGCAAACTGCTGTGGCTGAGTGCCTTGGGACAACGGCGCACAATTGACCGACTCTTAGGATTCCTCACTTTGTTGATTGAGGAATATGGAGAGCCGGCAATGAGCGACACTGACCCAGATGTGATTCGCGGTTACTGTTTACCCTTCCCCCTCACCCATGCCCAAATTGGCAGTGCGATCGGTTCGACGCGAGTCACCGTCACCCGCTTGATGGGCAAGTTGCGTCAACGCGGCTTAATCCTGACTCAGGGGGATAATCTTATTTGCTTGCCGGCAGAATCAATTAATAGAGCCAGCTAAAGCGCAGTTGATGCTTGCTACTAAAATAGTAGGTGTCAACGAATTTTGACAAACCCATCTGGGAAAATCAGTTCCTGTCCTTGGTCTGTCAACAGTCAGTTGGCATAAGCATCACCTGATCGCTGCTCGTTTTGGCCATTTTGTTTGACCATCACAAACAGATTGCGCGTAATCGGGTACTTTCCTGATAGGAAAGCCTCAATGTTCAACTTGTTCCGTTTACCAGGACATAAATTCGGGAGGACAAATGGTTCTTGGTAGGGAGCAATATATTGCCGAGGTAGCGCCCTGTACAGAGAAGTCGCAAGGAGGGTTTCCTACGACTGCCAACTTCGGGGGGTTCCCCCCATTGAGGCGACTGCCGCCTTGTGTTCGCCCCAACGACAAGGGCTTGATTGAACATTGAGGAACAATCTCAGGGGCAGAAGCGTAATAGATACCACCTGGACTAGCAGGTAATTTTTGTAGCGCTTGGGTGGTAGTGGAAACATACTCCACGTTAGGCCCGAAAGCCTGACCACCCAAGATGTCTTGGAAAAATAGTTCGTAGGGATAAGATCAGGATTCGTATTTCGTTTTTTTGTGACATAGTCAATTGTTAATTGTTGGTTGCTAATGGCTAATTGTTACTATTAGCCATTAGCTATTAGCTATCAGCGAATACTGACAAATCCAGCTTTAGAGATTAATTCTTGACCTTGAGCGGTCAGCAATAAGTTGGCGTATGCTTCTCCTGCTTGCTGATCGCTTTGATTATTTTGCTTAACAATTACAAATAACCGCCTGGTAATGGGATATTCACCACTTTGAAAGGAGGCAGCATTCAATTGGTTAAGCTGTTGCGGACATTGGGACAGAGGGACGAAAGGCGGCTTGTAAGGAGGAACTAGTTGATCGGATTTCCGCCCTAGTGGCAAGGGCTTAACAGAGCATTGTCCGACGATTTCAGTAGCTGAGGCATAGTAAATCCCGCCCTTGTTGTTCCCCACTGCTCTCAAAGCTTGTGTCGTGGTAGGAATGAATTGGACAGTGCCACCAAACTTTCCCTTTTCTAAGATGTTCTCGACAAAAAATTCAACGGTACCCCCTTCTTCTTGGCGGCGAGAGTAGGGTATGATAGGAAGATTAGAACCACCGACCTGTTGCCAATTAGTAATCTTGCTCGTGTAGATGTCTTTGATTTGAGCGATAGTTAAACCAGAAATGTTGAGATTGGGGTTGACTGCGATCGCAATGCCATCAATCGCCACCGGAATTTCTTTTAACGTAAAGCCCTCTTGTTTCGCCTGCTGGTATTCCGCTGGTTCCACTGAGCGAGACGACTGCGAAAAAGCTAGCTGGCTATTCAACAGCATTTGCACCCCACTACCAGAACCGGGCGCACCCGTAGTGGGATCGGTGTAGCGTAGCCGAAATTGGGGCAAGTCATTTTGAATCACTGGATCAACAACTTTGCGGATAGGCGCCCAAGTGGTACTGCCCCCATAGCTAAATAGTCCAGAGGGTACATTTGGTAGAGAGGTAAAAGAGTTACCACTTGAGTGCCCGATCTGCTGAGATTGATTGTTATTTAAAGCACCTATTCTAATACCACTTCCTCTAGCTAACCACCAAAATATACCCCCCACCAGCCCCAGTGTGATTACTAGGGCTAAAACCAAAACTGCTGTCTCGTTTTTTTGCGACATAGCTATGTTTGAGTTTTTTATACAAAAAATAGCAATTCTCACTTGCATTTAATATACCTCTTGTGGGGTGGGCAAGATGCCCACCCCACAAGAAATAGTTGGATATTTTTTTACTTGGAAATCCCTTACGAAATTATGTACTTAGATAACTAGCAAAGAGCAATTTGTGCTTATAGCAGTAGAGATAACAATTTGTAAATAAGACGAAATAGCGATGTGAGCGCGATCGCGACCAACCCAGCTACAACCGCTAAAAAAAGCATTTGCTGAATATCAATATTAACGTGCAAAAATTTGATTAAGACAAAAAATATAATTGCAAAACTAATAGCTGGAATAATTAATAAATCCCACTTTTCAATCCAGCGTCTTGTTTGGGCAAAAATTAGTATTCCTAAAATCACGGCTGAAGCAGCTAAGGTAATTGGTGGGGACTTCAGTAAACTGAACAGGGGGATGGCAATCAGTCCGCCTTCAAACCCACTAAACGCCGCCCCAGTCAGCATTTCTAGTAGAGAAAAGGGTTGTCTAGTTATTTTTTGTATTGGTTGTGGTTGTGGTTGTGGCTGGCGGGGGTTAACTTGTGTAGGGGGTATGGGCGGTGATTGTGAGTCGAGGGCGTCCAGAACCTCTTGGGCTGACTGAAAGCGTTGATTTGCAGCAGCAAGAAGCATTTTGTCTAAAATATCAGCAAGGCGAGGGCTAAGAGTCACTTGCGATCGCCATTTCCACTGATTGTTATAGACATCAAATAGCTGAGTTATTTCTTCACCTGTTAGTAAAATGACAACAGTTACAGCCAAAGCATATAAGTCTGTAGATGGGAAGACTTGACCCCCAGCCATCTGCTCAGGTGGTGCAAATCCCATAGAATAAATTCCAGTGGAAGTAGCGGCTCCAACTGGGGCGTTTGTTACCTGCTTAACTGCACCAAAATCTAGCAGAAATATTTTGCCATCACGACGACGCATGATGTTAGAAGGTTTGATGTCTCTGTGGATAATACCTCTGCTGTGGACAAACTTCAGTACCTTGAGAATTTCTCGTAGTACCTCTAGGACTTCTTGTTCAGAAAATTTGCCTTTTTGACCTAATTCTTCCTCTAGATTTTGTCCCTCAATGTATTCCAGTACTAGATAAAAAAACTGGTCTTCCTGTCCCGGTTGCAAGCCTGGAACAGGCAGGGGGAAGTAAGCATATAAGTCGGGAATTTGGTCGTTTTGACGACCTATCTCCTCTAAAACTACTGCTTCTCGTTCAAATAGGTCTTGTGCCAGTTGCAGTTGAGTTGTACTCAAATTTCCTGCCGGTTGAAATTGCTTCACTACGCAATGGCGCATTGCTGGAGTATAGCGATCGCGTGACAAAAATGCTGCTCCAAACCCACCCCGCCCTAGCAGCCTTGTTGGTAAATAGCGTCCGACCAAAATTAGCGGCATGCCACAGGTAGTACAGTATTTTTGCTGCACTGTTCGCAGAGTCGCATGATCATCTAAATCCGGAAAGTTGTTTTGCGGACGGGGACAGCGTGGACGAGTGCAGTAAACTTCCATGATTAGTCTAATAGTCAATAGTCATTGGTAATTGGTCATTGGTCATTG
>CAZZXJ010000560.1:0-4703 GCA_964657905.1 uncultured Stigonema sp. | reverse complement strand
ACTACGAACTCTTCAAAGTTGACTTGGTGGACTACTAGCGTCAGACCCGAAATGCCCCCGCCGACAATAACTACATCGCAGTTCACCGGAGATGGATTCAATGATGGGGTAGTTGCCTGAAACTCAAAATTGGTCATCATGTTGATCGTTACCTAACCAAGCTTGAGGGAGTTTGGGAATGCAAAGTTTCTGTCCATCAATTCTGTGCGTGAGTTCGCCCGCACAGCGTGGAACATTCCAAATCGGCACAGCCCTGCACCAAACGCCAAACGCATCAGCAACAACGTCGGCACCTCGCGTACAGACTTGATCAAACCAGATAGTCCAAAATGCAGCCATCCGCCCGGTCTCGCTACCCCTTGCCAGATCGAATCTAACCAAGAAGGAAGCGTTTCTTTCGTCCAGTCTGCCGTAATTACCTCCCCCTCGACTAATTCCGTCGCTGCCAAAAGCTCGGAAAAGCCTTCAATGCTGGAAAAAGCTGGATGAGACCACTGAGCGAGGAGTTGTGCCATTACTGGTTTTTCCCAGAAATTTAGAGGTTTTTGGCGGTCATCCCTCTGATTCCAGTCAGCTACAACCAACACTCCACCGGGCTTTAGCACGCGCATTAACTCTATAGCAAAAACGGCTTTATCAGGCATGTGGGGACCTGCTTCAATCGACCAGACCACATTAAAACTGGCATCTGGAAACGACAATGCCATCGCATCATCGACCGCAAACTGGACGTTTAGCCCTTCAGGCGTTAACTCCTGGGCACGCTTCACCTGAATAGGGCTGATCGTAATCCCTGTTACGGCAAACCCATAATCTCGCGCTAAAATCCGGCTGCTGCCCCCAATACCACAGCCAACATCTAAGACGGTGGCACCATTCGGCAATTTATCTAAACCACCCCATTTAACCATTTCATGTACAAAGTCAGATTTAGCAGCCAGAAAATCCTTCCGTCGTGGTGGCGAACCGTAGTGACCGAGGTGAATGTGTTCCCCCCAATAAAACTCTAGGATGCCGTCAAGAGTCCATTGATCGTAGGAATTGGCGACTGTGGCTGAGGATTGATACTTGCGGGCACTCAGGAGATAAGCCGCAATTCCAATCACCAAAAGCAGAAGAAAACCAATTACAAAATATAATAAAGTTGACATTGTTTTGAACGATCCTGTACGCCTTCCTCTCGTAAAATTTTGGCTGCATCAACCATATTTTTAATTGATGGAATCACCTCTGACCAATGACGAGTTTTTAACCCACAATCAGGATTGACCCAAATTTGTTGTACTGGTAGATAGCAATTCCCGTGCGTAATTAGGAAAGCATTTGTTCGGTAGTGGGAATAGCGGGACTGTGTAAGTCATACACCCCATTTCCTACCTGTTTGGAATAACCTCTATCTGTTAGTTAATACAGCGTTTCGTTGTTGCTGCGACTATTTTCAAGCGATACTTCCACAGGGAGTAGCTATCACCATCCCTGCATCTAAAAACGCAATTTTTACCTGGAATTAATCGCCTACCGTCTCATAGAAAGCCGTAATCTGTAGCGTCTTAAAATGTGGGGCTATGAGAATGTAAAGCTTAGTAGTTGTAGAAATGTGCATAAAAATACTTAGTCTGTGCCTCGCAGATGTACAAAATTTACAAATCAACTTCGGCGGGCGTTCTGACTCACAAGGCAAGCCTTGTTTACAGCTGCGGGACAGCGCCGGATTCACACCGGACTTTCCCCGTTACCTCTAGTGGCTGTTCCCCACTAGAACCGACTTCTAAATTTAGACTATACGCCTTATGTGAGTTAAATATTCTCAAGGAATATCAAAGGTTTTAGCCTTCGCTTTAATCGTAAGCGTTAGCCAAATGAACGAAACTGCGTTCTTTAAGCCTCCAACTCACATAAACCCTACTATATCATTGTTTACAGTTTAATGCAAAATTCAATCACCTGTTTTGTTATTGCCGGAAAACCCTGATTTAACGTGAGTTCGACGGAACTAAAAAATGGCTAGAGGCAGTGCAGGCAAATCTTTTGGGTAAATGTCAGGGGAGGTCGCCAAGCCAATGTTGCCCAAATTCCACCCAAAAGCCACCCAGACAATCACCATCAATCCCAAAATCGACACAGTTAAACCAAGGGCTGGATTCTTTCCTACTTTGTTGAACCACTGATCAACAGGATTCATACATAAATTGCAGGGTTCAATTTCTCATGCTGTGTCTATAAAAATTCATGTCGAACACTCAATGGTATCCGACATGGATTTTAGGCAATCAGCCTGTCCGGTCATTGGGCGAACAAACTAAGGGCAAATGTATTTACAACCGAATGGCATAGCAATAATTCTGGTTGACACTGACTAAGAAACACTACGATTCCAAGTCAACCCGGTACGCTGAGTCCGCCCCTGTCGCAGCCAAAGTCCCAGCAGCAAACCAATTACCACAATTCCCGTGAAGTAAGTCAGCGAAATCAACCGGACATGCATCGGCGGAGCGACACCTTTCACTGGAATATTCTCTGCAACAGCAACTTGGGTGACTAGCCATCGATTCTTTGTAACCCGTAGATTTTTACGCAAGCAACCTATTTTTCCATGAGTTTGTGATCTCCTAACAGTTGTGTTAATATACAAATGAATCTCGGTTCTAGTGGGAGTCAGTCACTAGAGGTAAGGGGGAAAGTCCGGTGTGAGTCCGGCGCTGTCCCGCAGCTGTAAACAAGGCTTCCCTTGTAAGTCAGAACGCCCGCCGAAATTGACTTATGAGTTCTACACGTCTGCGAGGTACAGATGAACAAAAGTATAGATATTTCCACCATTAGTCAGTCTTATTTCTTCAAAGAGCCAGAGATCCGCTACAGATGACGGCTTGCTACAAGACAGTAGACAGTTAATTTTAGGTACGAATTAGACCTCTAAGTGTAACAATGACTTGCGCTGGTTTTCCTAAGCGTGAATTTCTGTAATATTTAAGTTAATTGTTCGCAATAGTTTTCAATAAGTCTATTGCAGAGTCAGCCAAACTGCACTTAAGCGTTGGCAGCACTGTGTGATATCTGCGGTTTGGAAGAACTCCTACATAGTTCAAAATCAATGATCGACAAACAGCATATTTTATTTGTTTGCACGACTTGTGCCAGTGTGTGGCGTGATGGCAAGCGAGTTGGTTCTAGTGGAGGTGAACAACTACTACAGCAGCTTCAGGAACTTGCACTCGACTGGGAATTGCGAAATAAATTCCCAATTCAGGGAGTAGAATGCATGAGTGCTTGTAACCGTTCCTGCGTCATTGCCTTTGAAGCATCCAGGAAATTAACCTACCTGTTTGGTGATTTACCAGTAGAGGAGAGTGCTTCTGCAATACTAGAATGCGCGAGTCAATATTATACCAAACATGATGGAGCGCTACCCTGGTCAGAACGACCAGAAGCATTAAAGAAAGGCATTTTAGCGAAGATTCCACCACTAAATAAGTGAGCGAAATTAAACATAACCCGTTGTTAATTAATGATTTGGTAGAAGCTGCCAAAGTCTTGCGGGTATCAGTCAATGGGACTCCGAAATAGCACCAAAAGCGGCAAACCCAATCCATCCCCAAGAAACTTAAGCTTTACGAACATGACAACAAAGAGGAAACGCCATGCATAAAATTCCCGTTACAGTAATTACAGGATTTCTTGGCGCAGGTAAAACAACCTTAATTCGCCATTTACTCCAAAACAATGAGGGACGACGCATTGCCGTTTTGGTCAATGAATTTGGGGAAATCGGAATTGATGGGGAACTTTTGCGTTCCTGCCGAGTCTGTGACGATGAAGAAGACCCCAACAGTAACATTGTTGAACTCACCAACGGTTGCCTATGCTGTACGGTGCAAGAAGAATTCCTCCCAGTGATGCAAGAATTGCTGAAACGACGCGATCAGCTTGACTGCATGTTGATTGAAACCTCTGGATTGGCACTGCCAAAACCTTTGGTGCAAGCATTCCGCTGGCCCGAAATTCGCACGGGTGCTACAGTGGACAGCGTAATCACCGTGGTGGATTGCGAAGCCTTGGCAACTAATCAATTTGTCGGCGATTTAGAAGCCCTCTTAGCACAGAGACAAGCCGACTCTAGCCTAGAACACGAAACACCTATTGAGGAACTGTTTGAAGATCAGCTTGCTTGTGCTGACCTAGTGTTGCTTACTAAAGGCGATCGCGTTGATGAACAAACGCAAGTTAGGGTGCAGCAGTGGTTGAAGCAAAGCTTGTCCCCAGGTGTAAAAGTCATTCCTTGCCAGGACGGTAAAATCGGTTGCGATCTGCTACTCGGTTTTAACGCTGCTGTTGAAGACAACTTGGACAGTCGTCCCAGTCACCATGACACCGAAGCTGAACACGAACATGATGAAGGGATTAACGCGGTGCAACTATTGCTAGACCAGGCATTTGAGCCGTCTGTGCTGGTTAAACGCTTGCAAACATTGGTGCAACAGCAGGAAATCTATCGGATTAAGGGATTTGTGGCGGTTCCGAAAAAAGCCATGCGTCTGGTATTACAGGGAGTTGGCAATCGGTTCGACTACTTTTATGACCGTCCCTGGCAACTCCACGAACCCCGTCAAACACGATTAGTGTTAATTGGTCGCGATCTTTCACAAATTCACATTGAGTCACTGGTGCTGCCGGAGTCAAAATAATTCGTAATTGATAATTCGTAA
>CAZZXJ010000559.1:0-4712 GCA_964657905.1 uncultured Stigonema sp. | reverse complement strand
TATAACCCATTAGACATCTGGTGAAATGAAACCTGTAGGTATCCATGTTGCTCCAATTATCCATGCTCACGAATAGCTGGCAAATAAAGTACCTCATAACAACTCACACCTTTATCCCCGTCAGGGGATGAAAACAAGTTAAAATACTCAAAAATGACTCAAACGCTACCATGCCTCGACGCTCTAAAAAAAAGCCGAATACGCCTCAATCTCAACTTATATGGTCGCCGGACACAGAGTTAATTGGCTTGGAGTTTGAGTTAGTCCTCCAAAAAGATTGTTACCTTTACCCCCAGTACACTATTGGACTTCACGCCTGGTTTCTCGATCAAGTGCGTTCCATAGACCCAGAACTTTCAGCTTACCTCCATGATGGAGAGTCAGAGAAACCCTTCACTATCTCTGCTTTAAATGGAGAGATAATCAGTAGCGGCAGGCAAGTACAATTATCTGCAAACACCTCTTACCGCTGGTATGTCACAGCTTTATCTTGTCGAGTGCAAAAGTGGATGCAAGAGTGGATGGAAAATTTGCCTTCTGTAGTTGACTTGAGGAATGCACCGTTGCAGATTCGCTCTGCCAGTATTGCCCATCTTCCCACGACTTATGCCCAACTGCTAAATTCCGAGCATGGAGAAACTGTCGCCCTAAAATTCTTAAGTCCTACCAGTTTTCGTCGCAAAGGTCATCACTTTCCCCTACCAGTACCAGCGAATGTCTTTCACAGCTACTTGCGGCGCTGGAACGACTTTTCGGGGGTATCTATTGACCAAGATACTTTTCTTGCTTGGGTAGATGATTGTGTATTGATAAACCGTTGCCAACTGACAACTGCAAAGGTATTAGCTGGTAAAAAAGGCGCGGTAACAGGATTTACTGGCGCAATTGAGTTAAGTTTGACTAAGGATGCAGCAAAACAGCCAGAGTATCAGCAGTTATTTTATGCTTTAGGGAAACTCGCACCCTACTGCGGTACTGGTCACAAAACTACTTTTGGGTTGGGACAAACACTTTTGGGTTGGTCATCTCAGGTTGCGCCTAATGTACCCGATGTGCAAACTGTACTGGCGAAACGAATTGAGGATTTAGCAGAAATTTTTAAGGCACAACGCAAGCGCACAGGGGGAGAACGTGCGGAGGAAATAGCCTCAAAATGGGCGACAATTTTGGCACGGCGCGAAATGGGAGAGTCATTGCAGGCGGTGGCGGAAGATTTGGGGATGCCTTATGAAACGGTAAAGACTTATGTCAAATTGGCGCGTAAGGCTTTGAAAAATCCAGAGTAATTTGTTATAGTGCTGCGCGTAAAAGCAGAACCTTGAAAAGCAACTTTTCTTGTAGGAACTTGCGCTCTTGAGGAGCGATCTCTTCTCCCAAACGAGTGAAGGTTGGTATCAAGAACGATGCGCTGCACGTACCGCACTTACCGCTTCATCAATGACCGACTCAATTTCTTCTGAGTCAAAAGCTGTATTTCGCTCATGGACGAACTGAATCGTGGCTCTGAAAATCTTTTCCTGAACTGCTTTTTCTATGAAATTAGATATATCGCTGTCAGCATGTTCCGCCAGAAACTGGCGTAGAGCTTCATTTGTCTTTTCTGAAACAGTAACAGACCAATGTATCATAACCGAATTTCCATACACGACACCAACTTTATAGGGCAATTCTAACATTACCCATCTCCTTCAACAAGTTCTTAATCAGAAGTGAAATCCACATAGCGCAGTTCGTAAATTTACCAATTAAGTAAGTTGGCGAGATTAATCCCAACTATGTAAAGTTTTGTAAAATGACTCAAAGGCTTGTAGTTGCACGCGACTCGCGCTATGAGCGCAGTATTATGTATTACATAACGTCTTTACATTGGTATTAGCGCCTTGGCAACCCGGATTCAGAAACGTGGGAGAAACAATCAATGCAATGCTTACTGAGGAACTTGCGTTTGGAAGGAGTGATCGCATCTCCCAAACGAGTGAACAGGACAATTGCTCATTACCCAGATGCTTTGGTAGGTACTGCCCTTTTGGGGAATGTTTTATTTCTTGAAAGACACGCAATAAGTTGGCAGAAGAATTACCGTAGCTCAAGGGCTCCAAGAATCTGCGTTACATAACTTTACAAAGTGTCCCATTTACCATGTATTTCGGCATGACCCCTAAAAGACATATCGAGAAAATTTTGATGAAAGCTTTGCGGGTAGTAGATCCCATCGTTTTGATTTTCCAACCTAGTTCAGCGACTAAGAAATAAATAAAGCGTCATGGTAGCGAGAAGTTTTAAGCAAGGTTTGTCAATTAATATCACACAGACCCTCCTGCCAAGACTTGCGCTGCGGTCAGTTTTAGGTTGGGAAAAGTAGCTGAAGCAATGCGCGATCTCCCTTGAAACACAGTTTCTTCGTATAATCCGTCTATCAGCGTCAGCAGTGTGACTTGTTCCTTACCAGGATCGATAATCCAGTATTCCGGAATTCCGCGTGCGGCGTACTCCGATCGCTTGTAGCGGTAGTCCCGGTCTTCGTTAACTTTACCAGGAGAGACGACCTCTACCACCAGTGCGGGAGATGGCAGATCCTGAGTAATCGTAGCTCGTCCGCCACCGAGCGCCACGAATAACTCCTCAGTTAATATCATCAAGTCTGGCAGTCGGACGCGAGTACGATTGCCCGTTACCACAATTTCTGTATCTTTATGGCGTATGAGTTGTATGGGAACAAACTTGAGAAATTCTGACAGTAGGTATAGGGAAATTAAGTTATTTTTATCACTCTCTGGCGGCATTTCCACTAACTCCCCATCTACTAGCTCATATTTAGTGTCTGTCCCATCGTCATAAGCGAGGTATTCTTCTAGGGTCAGTTTTTTGGTAACTGTGGTCATGGCGATCGCTCTCACAAGCCCTGTTGTTAGCACTACTTCTGGTATGCATCTGAATTATAGCCAAGGTCATGCCCAGCTAGGATGTACGCCCACCTGCCACGTCCTCCCAACTTTTGATGCTCCCGCGCCGCCGCCTTATGTGCTGGTGTGAAGCTGCAACTCTCTTCGCTGTTGATAAATCTCTTTAAATTGCCGTTGCTGTTGTTTGTGATCCACAATTGGTTGAGGATAACCAAGAGCATCACGCTCCAAAGGTGAAATATTACCAGTCACTAAATACTCCGGATCTAGAGAACGCAATTCGGGAAGCCATTGCCGAATGTATTCACCTTCTGGATCAAACTTTTGCGCTTGACTAGATGGGTTGAAAATTCGCACGGGTTTGGGGTCCATACCGCTAGAAGCACTCCACTGCCAGCCGCCATTATTAGCAGATAAATCGCCATCTATCAGCTTCTGCATAAAGTATTTTTCCCCTAATTGAGGATTAATCAGCAAGTCTTTGGTTAGGAAATTAGCAACAATCATTCGACAGCGGTTGTGCATCCAACCCAGTTCATTCATCTGGCGCATTGCTGCATCAACGATGGGATAACCAGTTCTACCCTCACACCAAGCTTGGAAATGTTCAACGTTTGTTTCCCAAGGGAAGCTTTTGAAGGTTTCGCGGAAAGCCCCCTCTGCTAATTCTGGAAAGTTATACATAGCGTGTTGATAAAACTCCCGCCATGCTAGTTCCTGTTGCCATGTACGGATATTGGCTAGTGTTTCTTCACTGCGGCTGTTTTGTTGCGCATCTACAGTGGCTTGCCAAACGGTGCGAATGCCAATCACGCCAAATTTTAAAGCAGCACTGAGTTGGGATGTACCGTTAACAGCAGGGAAATTGCGCTGTTCTTGGTATTCAGTAATAGGACGCAGGACGAATTCCTCTAACCGTTCTTGGGCCGCCGTCTCTCCTGGTGCAATTACTAATTCCCCATCCCAGTGGAAACCTAAATCTTTTGCTGAGGGCAGTTCAATCGCCCCTACTTGCCTTGCAATGTTCTTTTCGGCTTCCGTCAATCCCATCATCTGTTGTAGAGACGCGATAGATTGCGTCTCTACTGGTTTAGCCTTCGGTTTACTACTCCAATTCTTCCAGAAGGGGGTGTAAACAGTGTAAGGAGCGTTGGCACCGCTGCGGATCTCTTCTGGTGCGTGGAGGATCTGATCCCAGTTTTGCTCAAGAAATTGAATGCCTTTTTCTTTGAGGGCGTCCATCACCGTGCGATCGCGCTCTTGAGAGTAGGGTTCCACATCCCAATTCCAGAATACAGCTTGAGCACTTAGTGCCGCCGCCAGCGCTGGAATTGCTTGAGTTGGATTGGCGCGGAGTATGAGTAACTGGCTACCAGCTTCAGCATATCGCTCTTGTAGTGACTGCAAACAGCCAATCATGTAAGTCACTCTTACCGGAGCAACATCATCCCGTTCTAGAATATTGGGATCAAGGCAAAACACGCCTACAACCTTTGCACTCTGCCGTCGTGCGGCAGCGAGTCCTGTGTTATCTAAGATCCGTAAATCGCGGCGATGCCAAAATAGAATTAAGTCAGACATTCCATCCTTATGATAGTTCGCTTGTACTAGCTTAGAGTCTACTGATTATTTTACTTGGAAATTCCTTAACCTACGATCTGAACGAGCGGTAGTTGATGCAGCTTTCAAGCTAACCAAAACACTTAAACATGATTTAACTTTAGCTTCCCAAGAAAATATCGAGAAACTACACTGTGAACGCGATCGCACCCAACGCTGCAAGAGCGCGATCGCCCCTAAAGCAGTAGT
>CAZZXJ010000558.1:0-4712 GCA_964657905.1 uncultured Stigonema sp. | reverse complement strand
GTCAATCAGTCGGGGATTCAGACCCACGACGCAATTGTTGACCGCGCTCATCTTCAATTTAGCTCCGTGCTTAAACCCCTTTATTCATCCACCAGTCGTACAGAATACCCAACTGAATTCTGACTCCTGACTCCAGAATTGCTGTTCGGTAAAAAATTAGCCCTACTGGATTTGTGGTCTGGTAGGGCTACGTTAGATTAATACTCCCTTCCTGCCCGTTCGCCGCTAGGCGTTCCCGCAGGGTAGATTACCTATTTAATGAACCGCAAAGACGCGATCGCGCAGCGTCTCCGCTACTGAGAAGGATAGGAAGAAAGAAGATCGGTAATCTTACACCGGGAAGGGAGTAGTATCATTTAGCTTATGTAGTATGCTTTTAATTCTTCATCTGAGTTTGTTTCACTCTGATGTCGTCATAGATAGGCATGGGTGCGCGTCTGATCGAGGCGTCGATTCGCAACACCCCTAAAATTTGTGTGATTCCTCGCCGTTTTCTTTGAGAAGGATTGCTAATAAATTAGCTTTTATGATAACTTAACTCAAGTGAATAGTTGAGAATGATTTGAATCTAATTATATATTGTTCAACAACATAGGAGTCTGAAAAAGTCAATATAGCGTGATATTAGGGGTTAATGTGTGATGATTTTGATAAAAATACCCAGTATTGGTGTAAATATATTAAGGAGATTTATTCAGAAAAGTTAGCAATGCTTACAAGGTGATGGGAACAAACAACGACCATAAGAGGGGACTAGCATCCTGATTTACTACCTTGGGTTTAAGTTTATTGGTGCTGGCATTCACGCCTTGCAAGTCGCTGGAATTTTCTCTGCCACTCCCACCAAATTTTTACCATCGTCTGAGGGTCTGGGACTGAACCCTACTTGGGAAACAACTCTGCCCCAGATAACGTTACTCAATAGCAGCTATTAGTGTTCTAATTTACACACGTTCTCCGTCGGCTCGTGCTGTGGAAAGCGATCGCCAACCGGATGCTGTGCGGAAACATGCCAGAAACTCACACAACAGTTTGTTAGCTCATGCCAAATCAAAATCTGTCAGAGAAAGCAGATGTTTATAATCGTCGCCAGCTTCTAAAAATAGGGTTAGCATCCGTGGGGCTAACAGGTGCAGGCCTCGTTTTATCTACCCTTGGGCAGAAGCAGAAAACCAAAGTCAAAGTGCCACCTCTTCCCAAAACGGAGGCAACTGCTGCTAATAGCTTCAATCCTCTAGTACTGCTAAGGGATTTTGACTACGGCACAGTCAAACAAGAAAATGGACGCACTGTCCGGGAATTTAACTTCGAGGCCAGAAACTCAACGCTTCAACTTACTAAAGCGGTCGATTTTGCTTCTTGGAACATTAATGGTCGCGTACCAGGACCGACTATTAGGGTGACCGAGGGCGATCTCGTCCGGGTAATCTTCCACAATAATGCAGGTCATTCCCACTCATTGCATTTTCATGGCATTCACCCAACCGACATGGATGGAGTCGTTCCCATTCGTTATGGCAGCACTAAAGTTTTTGAATTTGACGCCTCGCCGTTTGGGGTACATCTGTACCACTGTCATATTTCTCCCGTGACCCGTCATATTGGCAAGGGTTTATATGGGATGTTCATTATTGACCCATTGCAAGGTCGTCCCAGTGCTGATGAAATAGTGATGGTGATGGGGGGTTATGACGTGAATGAAGACGGGCGTAATGAACTATATGCTTTCAACGGGATACCAAACTACTACCTAGAGCATCCCATCCCAATTCAGCAAAACCAACTCATTCGGCTGTATCTTCTCAACATGACTGAACTTGAACCACCTTTGACATTTCACATCCATGCCAATATGTTTCGCGTTTATCGGACTGGTCGAACCCTAACTCCTAGCGAGGAAACAGACGTAATTACCATGGGGGTCGCTGAACGTCACATTTTAGAATTCAGTTATCGGACTCCCGGTATGTACATGTTCCATCCTCATCAAGATCAGATTGCGGAGGCTGGCTGCATGGGGAATTTTAATGTTGTCAGCAACACGTGAGTTCAACACATTTTTTACACAACAATTTTCAGTAAAAACCATGTTCAAAATTCGTCCTATCTATTATATGATTGCTGTTATCAGCTTCATGATTTTCGTTGCCTGTAGTAGTCCACAAACAAACAATTCAAATAACCAGCCAAGTGCAGTTACCAGCCCTAGTCCTGCCGTCACTACTGCTGACAATGCGAGTCAAATGCATTCTGGTGGTGAAGCTAAATTCAACATCAACACATCTCTAGAGCCTGAACTTGACCCCATTGTGGCGAAATTAAAAATTGATGGACTTTACGACAACATTAACAAGGCGCGACCATACCATAGTCTGGATGAACTAGTCAGCAAAAAAGTCCTCACTCAAGCTCAATTTGACCAAGTCAAAGACATGTTGACTTTGGACAACACTCTTACAGGACAGGCTAAGGACGTTGACTATTTAGTTAAACTGGGACTGATGAAAGGTCATCTGCTTGTTGCCAAAGAACTGCTAGATATGAAGCGACCGGCAGAAGCACTGCCCCATGTGGGTCATCCCATTGAAGAGCTTTACGTCACCGTCGCCGATCAATTCCCGCAACGGGGTGTAGCCGACTTCAAAAACACGATGGATGAGGCAAAAGACTTTATTAAGAATAAGCCTCAAGACCCGCAGGTAATGTCTAAGTTTAACGCTGGCATGGCTGCTGTGGATAAAGCAATCTCCGCTTTACCAGAAACTCAACGGAAATCAACAAAATTTATTCCTCAAGTGATTGACGGTCTTCTTGATTCAGCTAGTGCCGAATATGGGGGAGCCATTAGTGGCAACAAGATTGAAGAAGTAGACTATCAAGACTCTCGCGGCTTCACAGCTTACGCCTATATGTTGTATCAAGATGTCCAACCACAGCTTCAAAAAGACAACTCCAAAGCGCAAGCGCAATTAAAGACTAGTTTGGATGACCTCCGCAAAACCTGGCCCACTGTTTTGCCTCCTTCTAAACCAGTGTATAGCGGAGATGAGATGGCAGCCAAAGTGAAAAAAGTTGAGCAGATTACCAAGCCTCTCACCTCCGGCTCAACCTCTTCTGGTGTCAGCAGTACTACAACTGCCAATACCACGAGTATTCAACCAGGACTGACCAAGTTCAGAGGTTTCGTTACAGCCTCTTTGACAGCAGCCAAGGCAAATGACTTAGCACAAGCGAAGAAAGAAATGGCTAACGCCGCCGATGCCTGGGACGAGGTGGAAGACAATATCAAAGCTAACTCAAAAGATGCCTACAAGACAGTAGAGTCAGCCATATCTGATGTCCAAACCAGTCTTGTTATACCTCCCAATCCAGATCAAGACAAGTCTGTCAAAGCGTTGGAGTCCCTGCTGAAAACGGTAGATACGTACAAAGCTAAGTAGGTCGGCAGAAAATAAATAAACGTAATTGGTTAGGATCGTCTTTTGTCCTTTGTTATTGGTCACGGGTAAAGGTTTAATGCACCCTTGAGAGTCGTAACGCCCGTTATGTTTATTTCCACTCATCTACTTAGCAGCAATAAATACTTCCCCTCTCACTCTATACCAACTGCAATATAGCAGTTCTCTATGAGGTGGAACACATGGTAGGGGCATGGCATTTTCTATTCCACCCATTGAGAAGCGCTATAACTAATAACCACCAATTACCAACAATTAATGAAAGACCTTGACCTCAATTTAACTATCACCCTACTGAACTCCATTATGGAATTTGAACTCGCTGGAGTCGTGCGTTATACCCACTATTCCTTAATGGTGACTGGACCTAATCGGATTCCAATTGTGGATTTTTTCAAAATGCAGGCGAATGAGTCTCTAACTCATGCCCAACAGGTAGGAGAAATTCTCACAGGTTTAGAGGGGCATCCTAGCCTGAAGATTTCGCCGCTCGAGGAATCTGACAAACACGCCGTACGTGATATTTTGGAGGAGAGTCTCAATCATGAGAAAAAAGCTTTGAATCTCTATAAACAGTTGCTTAATACGGTGGAAGATGCCAGCATTTATCTAGAAGAATTCGCTCGCACCATGATTGGTCAAGAAGAATTGCACAACATCGAAATTAAAAAGATGTTGCGCGATTTTAGTTGAGAAGAGGCACAATACCTTTGGGCGTGACTCCTATAGCAATCCTATTTGAGATCCGAACAAGGGGAGCCAGCGAACTGCGGGGGTTTCCCCCGTTGACGCGACTGGCGTGGACAAGGGAGAGGTGTTTGTAACTCCTGTACAGATTGCTATATACGATTCTGTTTGACAAGTCAGAGTTGTAATTCTATTAGGCTTGCTTTCTTAAATGATATCTTGCACCTTCTCAATAAGGGTAGGGTGGGCAGTGCCCAACGCCACTCCTCTGAAGGCGGGGAACCCCTCCGGGTTCGCCAGTTGCCTACGGAGGGAAACCCTCCTTCTCCCAAGGGGAGACGCTGACGCTCGTTCCTCGCTACCGCTTCGCTAACGCGAACAGCACTGGTCTCACCGCGCACGAGGGTGGCTCCCCTAAGAAATCATCAGCCTTTTGGGTTTTTATTTTCGCAACAAGACGATGGTACAAGATATGATTTAACAAAAAAGAATACATCCACCAGTCGTACAGAATTCATTCTGAATTCTGTACGACTGGTGGATGAATAAATGGGTTTAAGCACGGAG
>CAZZXJ010000557.1:0-4726 GCA_964657905.1 uncultured Stigonema sp. | reverse complement strand
TAATATTTCCTTGGCTTTAATTGTGTTGTGGCGTTATTACATTACTTGTACCTATGCACGCACAACGGTAACAGAACGCCCATTTTTTGTAGTTGTAACTTGAGTCGTCAAGCGTTCCTCTATAGGTAAAGCCTTTTGGCGTCGGTCGAAAATAACTAACCAACCTGCCGTAACTCCCAACCGCGCCAAATAAGAATCCAACTGTTCAATCCCATCTTCAAGTGGGTCTCGTTTTTTGAGGACACTTCCGTGCGCGGGTTCCCCGCGTTGAGGAAAGTGTCCGGTATCGCGCCAAGCTTTTAACTCAATCCCTAATGTGATCTTTCCATATCTAAGACATAAATCCATGCGTTCGGCTTTGCCGTTGCGCTTTGCGCATCGCGTCCAATGGCATATTCGCGTTCCAGAGTTCCACCTCCATTAACTACGCGATGCAAAAACGCCATTAGCACTAGATGGGGTGCAATCTCATGGTATGCTGTGCTACCGAGTAATGGTTCACCATGCTGACGCCAAAATGCTATAAACGCCTGCAATAAGGCATCAGGATCTAACTCGCCACTTGGAGTTAACCAACTCGGTGCAATTTGAGGCAACGAAGCCATCGGTGTCACGGTCAATACCCGTGGTAACACCTCGCGGTAAATCGGATTCGCAATTGTCAATCCTCCAAGGGGGTCCATTTTGCACAAACCCAGGTCGATCACAAACTGGATATCATCATTGGGTACATTCCCTAGTTCTAACCCTGCCAAGATTGGCTCAATGATTGCCTTGACTCTTGGTTCTCGGAGTCTTTCTGCTAGCGAATCAAGATGGGTATCAAGGCGTGCTATCAATACTTCCTTGGCCAGTTGAATATGTTCTGGTGTAATTGCTACATTTGGATCGGTTACCCTTCGGGTTCGGCAGTCGCTCATGGGGGAAACCCCCAAGACCGCGCTGCCTCACCATCTCTTCTACGACTTCTTTAGCAAGCGCATTTACTAACCAAGGCTGTCCCTGAGTCAAATCAAACGCCGTTGCCGTTGCAAGAGGTGTGAAAACTTGTCCCGTATCGTCGGTATGTTGCTGATATAATTGCTCTACCTCAGTGGCATTAAAATCTCTCATCGTTAGGGAGCGCACTTTAATATTAAACGGACTTGCCGTATTTAATCTGTCACTGCCCCCGCTCGCCACTTTATAATCGCGCACATCTCGTAAACCGACCAACCCAACGCTTTGGGGAAAGTTTTTGGGGCGACTCGGATAGCCATCGCGTAACTGCCGTAAAATTGAAATCAGGGCTTCATCTTGTAGAGAGTCAATTTCATCTATAAATAGTACCAACGGTCGTGACGAAGCTTGTGCCCAAGCCTGTAAACTAGCTCGAATCCTCTGTCCTGGTTCCCCATAAACCCAAGCAGACGTTTGTAGGTCTTGGGGTAAGCGCAATGCAATTGTATCACGCCACGCACCGAGAATTGCCAATTCTGCGGCACCAGGGTCATGACTAAAAGGTGCTCCCACTTCTGCCGACACCATGACTGCCGCATAACGTCCACTACTCGTTAGTTCGGATGCTAGCGCTAGCATTGCGGTGGTTTTACCCGTTTGGCGAGGTGCATGAATCACAAAATAGCCTTCTTGGGCAATCAAGCGCTGTAAGTCTGGCAACCGACTAGTAGGCGACAGCATGTAATGAATGTCTGCTTTACAAGGACCTGCGGTGTTGAACCAACGAGACATGGTGTGCTTGGGGCGCTGGGGAATGGGCGATGCTATCAGTGTAGCTCAAATAGGGGGTACTGGTGTTCTGCTATTTAGTATGGTGATATCTTTCCAGATACGTCCTAAATTCCACATGTAGGGTTTGGGAAACTGATACCATCACTCCTGCATTCCCGCATATAGCAGTCGTACAAATAAGCGGACACCATCATCTTTCTTCAGGTTTGAATAGTCGGGAGCTTCACCGTTAACCTTAACAGCAACGATAAAAAATTGACGAACTTCGTGAACAGAGGTTGTAAGGTTATTAGCTCTCTCCAGGTGCTTGTCTCCCAAGTAAGTAATGAAGAGACCTTAACCATTCCAGAACTTTTCCCCGGTTGGGAATTGCCTATTTCTGAATTGTGGCCTCCTATCTTTACCGAGTCAGAAACACAAATTTAGTCAGAAACTTTCGTAGCGCTCTCTCCCTCTGTTTCTTCAACCAACCAGGAAAGCGATCGCCCTTCAACAGATCGTTGAATCCAAGACCTCGCTCTATACCCACAAACTTGCTACTCTTCAAGATGCAAACGCAATCGCTCCCCTAGTGGCATCTTTCCCTAAATCGGGAAGTGGAACACGAGATCGCTACTATTGGCTGGGTTTACAGGTGCAACCAATGAGAGTGATGTTACCAGGATTCAGCCGTCACCTCGTTTAACAAATGTGACCGTAGGGGCGGGGTTACCCCGCCCCAGATGATGTGGTAGATTCAATTGAAAACTGCTTGCTTTGCTGTAAGTCAGATTGAAGAGCCACTCGCAAGATAACCCAGAGGTGCTGCCTCGTAGCTTGACAAATTTGGCAATAATACGAAGATGATGGGAAAACGTCTAACTGAAGAGCCTGGAACTAAGTGTTATGAAATTCTCTCTCAGAACGCTAAAAATATCGCAAAAACTGTGGCTGAGCATTCTATCCTTTTCTGTACCGATATTGATGCTATTATATTTCACAGTTTCAGGGATTAGCGACAATATCAATGTCGCTCATTTAGAAATCTTTGGAAATAGACTTTTAGAGCCTTTAACTCATCTCTTAGTATTGGTTCCACAGCACCAGAGGTTGGGAACACTTGCGCGTGCAGGCGATCGCTCAGTTTTAACTGATTTAGAAACCACAGCTAATCTCATTCAAAAGAATTTTGAAAGTCTTGACAAAGAAATCAAAGCCCTAGGGGAACCCCTAAAAATCACTCCTTCAGGTTTACAGTCAGCTGGAATGGAGCAATTACTGCCAGCAAATATCGTAAACCAATGGCAGATATTACGAAGCAGCCAGACTAGCAGCACACCAGAACAATTGGCGCGACAGTATGGTGATTTAACACAACGTATAAGTGGACTGATTAGCAGAGTTGGCGATACTTCAAATTTAATTTTAGATCCAGTTCTGGACTCCTATTATTTGATGGATGTTGTTCTTGTAGCCATACCACAGGCTCAACAACGAGTTGGAGAAGCCTTGTTGTTTGGCGGAACTAAACTACAGACACAGTTGACAAATGAACAAAGAGTGAAGTTAGAAGTCTATGTATCATTACTGCAACAGACGGATTTGGAGCGGATCGTGCAAGGAATTACTACTTCTCTACGGGAAAATAAGAATTTCTTTGGTGTGGTTCCCTCTCTGCAAACAAACATTCTGCCCGTTGAGAGTCTTTATCAAGCTGCTGTCACAAAGTTTAGCAACCAGTTGATACAGCTTGCTAGAACCAGTAAAGGAGATATTACCAACAAGGATTTTTTTCAAGTGGGGGACGAGGTACTTCGTAACGCTTCGGAACTATGGACGGTTGCAAGAAAGGAACTAGATAAAATAATTGAGCGACGCATTCAACATTATGAGAACATGCGGTTAATCTACCTGTTGTTGAGTTTGGCTGCTCTAGTGATCTCTAGCTTTTTTGTATTCAAAGTATCACGCGAAATTTCAGTTCGCCTTGCTAAGGTCGTTGCTATTACTAAAGATATTGCTCGCGGCAATTTGACACCGAGTATCCACGTCGATTCTCAAGATGAAATTGGACAGTTATTGATTGCTGTTCAATACATGGTTCAAGACTTAAGTTCTTTGATTAGAAACACGCAAGAATCTGGAATTAAGGTTTCTTCTTCAGCTACACAGTTGTTAGCGACGGCAAAGCAACAAGAAGTGGTGATTATGAACCAGACGGAATCGACGGATAATGCGCTCTTATCTGTCAAGGAAATTTCGCAACTCACCGAAAAACTGGTGCAGAAAATGGGTAACGTCACTTCCATGTCAGAGGAAACGGCTGAATTTGCCAGTAGTGGTCAATCAGACCTAGTTCAGATGGAAGAGAACATGCAAAATATGGAAAATGCTTCAAAAAATATCTATAGCAGGCTAAAAACCATCAAGGAGAAAGGTGAGAACATTACATTCGTCGTCACTACCATGGCAAAGGTAGCAGAGCAAATAAATATTCTGTCTCTGAATGCTGCCATTGAAGCAGAGAAAGCGGGTGAGTATGGACAAGGTTTCGCAGTTGTTTCCAGAGAGATTAGACGACTAGCTGACCAAACTGCTGTAGCAGCTTTAGAAATTAAACAGATAGTTCAGGATACGCAATTGGCAGTCTCATATGGGGTGGAGGAGGTAGAAAGCTTTATCACCCTCGTTCGTTATGGCGTTACGAACATTAGTAAAATCAGCGCCGAGTTTACGAAAATTATTGAGCAAGTGCAAGCTCTCTCACCAAATTTTGAAGGGGTGAACATTGCCATGCAGGATCAATCTGAAAATGCCAAAAAAATCAACGAATCTATGCTATATCTCGGTCAAGGAATGGTGCAGATAAAAAACTCTTTGTGGGAGACCTACGCTGCTATTGAACAACTCAATGAAGCAGCAATCAGCTTGCGCCATCGCGTATCCAAATTTCAAGTCAACGCGCTTTAAGGTGTCACTCCTAGTACCGCTTGGCGGAATTAAAAATTAAAAATTA
>CAZZXJ010000556.1:1186-4728 GCA_964657905.1 uncultured Stigonema sp. | reverse complement strand
AAGATGCCCTTCTAGGGGAGCATGGAACAAAACTACCCACAAGGCTGCAATGCCGCGTAGCGCATCAACGAAATAGAAATGGATTTTGGGCTGAGCAACTGAAGTTGTTGATGAGACGTTGAGGTTCACTTTTCAAAGGGGGTTGGAAGGATCGTCACCAGATGTTGTTAGTTTTTTGAGGTTGTGACTATTTGATATTCGGTTAGGAAAACTTGCGAGTCCTGGTAATCGGGACGAATGGGTTCAAAATGACCTTGTAAGGCGCTAGTCATCAAGCGATGCAGCCGTGCAACTTCATGGTGTATATTAAAGTCTTTCTCTACTTTGGCTCGACCTGCTGTGCCAAATGCTGCTCGAAGTTTATGGTCAGTCAGTAATTTTTCGATGCGCTCTGTCAAGGAAACAGCATCTGCGGGTGGAACAAGGTAGCCGTTCACACCATTTTCTACCAACTCACTGATGCCTGCAATCTGGGTGGCGACCACAGGAACACCAGCCGCCATTGCTTCCATCAGCACTACTGGTATCCCTTCAGCAAGGCTGGGCATAACGAAAACATCGGTTTGCTGAAAATAGTCGCGAACCTCACATTGAGATTTATAGCCGACGTAATTTACATTTTTACTTAATCCCAACTGAGCAGTCATTTGTTCTAACTTTTCACGGTCTGAACCGTCACCGACCACCGTCAAGAAAATGTCTGGATGCGCTTGCAACAAGATGGCAAGACTTTCTAGTAGAATTGGTAACCCTTTCGCCACAACCAGTCGTCCCACAAAAAGTAAGCTGAGTCCTGAGGAGTTGTGGGAAACGACATCGAATAAAGCAGGGTCTATCCCGCAATGAATGATATGCATATCTTTCCATTTGTCGGCAGGAGCAAACATCATTCCCTGACTGCGAGCGTAGTGGCTGATACAACACACAAACAGCGCTCGTTTAATTTTTTCGTCGAGTCGCCATTGATAGGGTCGGAAGAAGATGTCCGGACCGTGCAACGTGAAGCTATAAGTAAAACCTCCCATCTGGGCGGCGAGCATCGCAACAGTACCGCTACCTTCTGCAATGTGGTTGTGCAGATGTACAATTTGCCTAATTTTGATTTGTTTGGCAAGAATGCCTGCTTCCAAAAAGTAGAAGAATTGATAGAGAGCACCCCGTAATCCTGGTTGGCTGGTTAACCATGCCAGCTTAATTGCCCGTAAGTATTGAGTTGGGGAAGCAAGAAGTAGATTGAGGTGCGCCAGCAGTAAATCAATCTTGTTGGTGGGAAGGATGTACAGAGTGCGATCGCGCTCTTCCTTCTGTTCTGGTCCAACCATGTGTTCATCCCCCGAAGGTCGAACAGAGAATGTGTGTACGTCCACACCGATTTCTCGCAGGGTTGTGACTTCTCGTTGGATGAAAGTGTCCGTTGCCCTAGGATATTGACCAGTTAGGTAAGCAATCCTCATAGATTCATCCTCTTAAAGGTTGCAAGGCGGGTGTCGGTATCTGCAACAATTCGACATTGCTACAACTGCGCTCAAGTGAGATGTCCAGTGAATATCTGGGGTTCCAGTTCAAAATTTGTTTCGCACGAGCATTACTGTAACGAAACAGCTTAAACCGGGCATCCAGTATCACTGGGTTAAATATGCCAGGTAGCTTTGCTTGCCCTTTGAGTACTCTGTTGTTGTACGTCCAGAACATCCAGGCGATGGCACGCATGAGTGTCCAATTGATGGGAATCGTGCGGGGCATAGAGACTTTGTGTTTAGCAAGTTTCTTCACATAGACTCTTTGGGTGGGCAAGTCATCATCAACGATATTCAGGGTTTGACCAATTGCCTGATCACGCTCTGTAGCACTGACAATTGCCTCAGCACAGTTTTCAACATATGTCAATGGCATTGTTGCATAAGCACCGATTCGCAACCAGAGGTTATCGGTCAATTTTCCGCCCAGAAGGGTACTCCAGAGGTTATCTCGTCCATAAACCAGTCCGGGGCGAACAATCGTCACCTGTGCCCCGTAATTGAGTTCAAATTCGCGGACAATTTTTTCCTGAATCAGCTTGGTTTGGGCGTATTCATCCCGACTAAGAGGATCGCTCTCTATGAGAGTATCTTCAGTAATTGTTGTGCCGGATCGGGTGCGCAGATAGTCATACACTGAGAAGGTACTGATGTCAATCAGCCGCAGCACTTGAGCTTCAATCATGGCATTGAGCAAGTTTTCGGTGGCAATGACTGTGCCAGCAAATCGCGTGTAAAAGTCACCAACTTTTGCTGCTGCCAAATGGATGACCGCATCCACACCCCGGAGGGCATCGACAATACCATCCTGACGCCGCAAATCGAGCCTGATGAGTTCTACAGCTGGGTGATTGTGCCACGCTAGGAGCTTTTCGTCACTAGATGGTCGCACAACCGCACGCACGCTTATTCCTCGTCGCAGTGCTTCAGCGACAACATAATTTCCCAAAAACCCGGACGCACCTGTTACAAGTAACTTCATACTCGATTCACCTCCAACAGTAGGGCATTAACTAATCGATTTGTCCGCTCCATATCTTCAAAACTGATGGGTGGCGCTTTGCCATCAATGAGTGCTTCATAGGTGAGATCTAAAAGCCGATGCAAACCTTCATAAACCGTTCTTTGCATAATCTTGCGACGAAAGTTTCTCATACTCGCCCCAATCAAATCGCATCCGTTCACAAAATGATTAATCAGCGGAGATAGCAGTTCTCCGGCGCGGGGTATGACACAACGCAGGTACGGCTGAAACAAATCAGTTTCTACATAACCTTTTGAACCTCGCACCGTAACGAAAAAACACACGGGTAGGGTGTGACAACTGAATCGAATCCGAGCGTGTGCTGAGCCTCCAATGACGATCGCATCAAGGTCATCATACTGGAACAGGTCTCCACCACCGTGATTGCTCCATGCAGCGCTAACTCGCTCGAAATCTGGTATGAAGCGTACAGTCAAGGAACATAAGTGTGTAATGAAATCATGAATTACCCCGGCGGGCATTTTATGAATAGGATTAGGCAAGTTTTCGTCGGCGAATACTCCACCACTGCGAACGGGAACCGCTATCCGGACTTCAACTTCCTGCACCTCACCGAGAATACCATTTGCAACTAATTTCTCGATTGCTCTGATTGGTTCGTTGAAGCAGTAGTTTTGGTTTTCAATCAGCCAGCGGTTATGAGAATGAGCTAGAGACCAAAGTTCTTTGAACTCATCGTAGGTTGGTGTAATGGGTTTTTCACAGAACACGTGTACATTGGCTGACAAGCAGTCCTGGGCAATTCGCTTGTGGGTATGAGCCGGAGTCAAAATGTGTACAATATCAGGCTTCACCTCCCTGATCATCTGGTGATAGTCGGTGTAAGTCGAGTCAGCACCAAACCGTTGCGCTGCATAAGAGGCAGCAGCTTTTGAAAGGTCGCAAACACTGACCAGATGTGCGCGATCGGATTTAGCAAGAAAGCTGAGATGCTCTTTGGAGATTGCCCCTGTGCCAATGACTGCTGATTTAATTTTTGT
>CAZZXJ010000556.1:0-1086 GCA_964657905.1 uncultured Stigonema sp. | reverse complement strand
GTGCGCTGTCGTTTCAACAACCTATAGATGTGAAATCGGATTTGACCCAGTAATTTTGGGTATTTTTCTAACACACAAAATAGAGCGTAGAAAATAGCATCCTTTTTCTGAAACCCTCTAAGCAGTGTAAGCCGATACACTCGGTAAGCCAACAAAGTATAAGCCGCTAACAGTAACAGTATGCTTAGCCCCCTAGTTGGCAACAGACTAGCAACCGCCAACAAAGGCGCTAGCATTGCCCAGAACCAACTCCTCAAACTTTCTCTCACCCAATGCCGTTCGGGACTGCGACCGTGTAGCCAAGCCCCCTCGGCATAAGCGTGACCATTGCGAATTGAGCGCTTCCACCACTGACCAAAACGGGTGATTTGGGCATCGTGTAATGTCATCTCGGCATCGAGGCGGAAAATTTTGCCACCATCTCGACGCAGTCGCACACATAGTTCTGGTTCTTCTCCAGCAATCAGTGTCGGATTGAACCCTCCCACCTTTTTGAATGCCGCCACCCTGATCATGGAGTCGCCACCACAGGCTTTAGCTTCACCTACAGGAGTATTCCACTCAATGTCGCACAGGCTGTTATAAATAGATTGATCAGGGAATTCTTCCCGACGCCGACCACACACCACCACAACCTCCGGCTGAGCAACTAATTCACCCACGGCACTTTCCAACCATCCTTCTACAACCCGACAGTCTCCATCCACAAACTGGGCAAATTCGACCTCTGGTTTGACTTGCAAGAGGTATTCAAACCCTGCATTTCTAGCACGGGCGGCGGTGAACGGAACAGATAAATCAAGTTCCACGACTGGGACACCAAGGGAGTGAGCCTCCGCCACACTACCATCTGTGGAGCCAGAATCAACGTAGACTACGGTTCTTCCGAATCCGATCACTGATAGCAAGCACTGGTGGAGACGATTTCCTTCGTTACGTCCGATGACAACAACTCCAATAGACTGCAAGGCAAGACCTCCTGTAATATTTCTCTATGTTTTATAAAACTTTAAGTAACATGCAAATAGTTTTTCTTCTTTAGATTGTTAATTTTTTGAATTTGCTTTTTTTGATTCATAGTAAAAA
>CAZZXJ010000555.1:0-4731 GCA_964657905.1 uncultured Stigonema sp. | reverse complement strand
CATGCCCTATGCCCTATGCCCCATTGTTTTTTTGACCTTTGTTGCTAGACAATTTAAATGATTTCGTCTTGAATGTATAAAGCAAATATCAAGCAGTAAGAAAACTTGCCTATGTATTCTAAGCTTTGAGTATTATGTAAAGTCAAGTAGAGTATAAATTATGATTGTGAGTATGAGTGTGAGAGTGTGTCAGTCGCTAATGATAGTATTTTCGGCACAGTTGAGGGGCAAAGGCGATGAGTGAAAGTATGGCATTTATCGGTGGAGTCGCCGTAGCTGGGCTGGCGGCTCTCCTATTGCTCAAAGGTACAGGTAATGCCCTACAACCTAACTACAGTGTGACCCCGCAAATTCCCCCTGTACTTGCGCCGCAAGTGATGCAGCAATCAGGGTATCCTACTTATGGGCAAGGAGTCTATCCCAACCCACCAGCGCCTGTCGGTCCAAGTACTGAAGAGCGCGTGGCAATGGAACGGCTGAAAATGGAAAATGAAGCCCTAAAAAAGGAAAATGATCAGATTAAAAACCAATTCCAGCAACTCCAGTTTCAATTCCAAAGTCAAGTAAACGCCTTAAACGCTCAGAATAACCAAAATACCGTACGGCAAGCCACTTTACCGCCAGAGCAAACTCCCTGGTGGTCTTCACCTATGGCTTGGGCGGTAGGAGGCATGACTTTAACGATAGGTGGTGGTGTTGTAGTCGCTGGGGTATTGGCTTTGTTCTCACCAAAACAGCGTCCAACCCGTACAGTACAAGTGATTCACCCCTATACTGGTTCCAACCCGCCCCTGGCTTCTGTGCGTCGCCCTGAGTTTCTTCCCCCTCGGACTGAAGTAAGACGAGTTGAAGAGGCTGAATACGACGATATTTATTAAACTCATCCCACCCCTAAAAGAAGTGGGATTTCGTGGGCATGGGGCATGGGTGCGCGTCCTATGCCCTTCGGGGGAGGCGTCAATTCATCATAGACTGACCGAAAACGGGGTGTGGGGTGTGGGGAAAGAAAAAAACCACACCCATGCATGGTAAAAGCCCTGACATTTATGTATGAAAAAAAGAAAAAAATCTATTTCGCTCGCTGCATAGCGCTCATATATACGACCTCCATGATCGAAACCCCTGCATTTATGTATGGAGTTCCCCACACCCCACACCCTACCCCCTACACCCTTTTCATAATTTGTGTGATTCTTCGCCGTTTTCTTTGAATGAGTGTTTCGTAGGGACAAACTATTCAGCCCATGCACTATTTATCAGCGTCGATCTGACAACATGGAGACTAAATTATTAGTGAATAAAGGATGTAGGGCAACAGACTCTGTATAGTCGCGGCTGGTTAACTGCAAAATTGACTCACTAATGCCATGTTCTTTTTTTAAATGCGCCTGTAACTGCTTCAACAATTGGTCCCGTTCTTGAGCATTTATGGGTTCCACTATCAGATGGGCGCACAGCATTATCTGACCGGAAGTAATTGTCCAGATATGTAGCTTCTCGACACGATAAACCGCAGCAAAGGATTTTAGGGAAGCTATAACTTCATCCGGTTTACTCTCGCGAGGCGCGTACTCCATGAGAATCTCCAGGCTTTCTTTCACCAAGGGTATGGCACTCAAAGCAGTTAACCCAGCCACAAATAGACTAGCAATTGTATCCATCCACAACCAATTGAGGAAATAAACTGCTATGGCAGCTAAAATGACGCCCACAGAACTGATAGCATCGGCAACCACATGCAGGAAAGCACCGCGCAAGTTAACGTCATGGTGGCTATGCTGATGTAGCAAACTCATGTTAAGGCAGTTTACTGCCAAACCGATGCCCGCTCCAATTAACATGGGCAGACCCAATAATGCTTCTGGTGCTTGAATTCGAGTCATGGCTTCCCAGGCGATAAAGGCAGCGATCGCTAATAAACTCAGGCCATTTACTAAAGCTACCAAAACTTCTACTCGATGATAAGCAAACGTAGCCCGACCAGCAGCAGGTCGCTCTGCTAACCAACAAGCTAGCAGCGTTAAACCCAAAGCAGCAATGTCAGAGACTAGGTGTTCTGCATCTGCCAACAGAGATAAACTGTGGCTCCATACACCTATAGCTAACTCTGCCGCAAAAAAGCTCAGTAATAAACCTATAGTTATCCACAGAACCCGCGTCTTCTGCTTTCTTTGAACAACATCTAGATCGCTGATCTCAGTGCATCCGCAGCCAAGGCGAGTGACTGTACCAAAAGTGCCAGATTGCTCTTGAGCCGAAAGCGTCATGCAGATAACTCCCTACAAGTAATAATAGTTAAGCGACACAAATGAAGCCATGGGTTCTTAATGATTAAGCCTTTCCTAATAGTTATAAATGATGTCAATAACTACAGGAAAGGCTAAATTTAAAAACTAGCTAGAGAGAATGCAACTGAGCAGTGATCTCTAAAGCCCAATGCTTCGACCTGGAAAGCCAGCTACGTCAAAGTATTTAGTTTTGTCCACTTCTTGGTATTTGATCACTGTCCTCAGACCGTTAGCGGCTGGTTGAGATCGCAATGTCTTGGAGGTGAAGGAGACGCGACTGGGCTTGCCCCTAAGCGCTTCAGTTGCCACACGACCAATCAAAGTGCCGTTGTCAGTAGGAATTGGGGGTTTTAGACCCAGAACTTCCGCTATCGTTACTGCCACATCCACATTACTCACTGGATCTCGGTCTATGAAACCTTTCTTAAAGTCAGGTCCTATAGCCGCCATGAAGTTAAACGTATCAGCACGGCTAAAAGTTCCGTGCATCCCTTGACCTTGCTGTAGAGCAGTATCAGCAACCTCCACACCACAGGCTAAAGGATTGTCACAGCCAGTAGAGAAGGAACGAAAGTTAACGGCGATCGCTGGAGTAGGGGTGAGAGATGAACCCTTCAAGTTAATTGCACTGATGGGCAATGTGCCTGGAATCGACCCCAAGGATTCATCTACAAACAAACCGCTCACGTAATCTTGTTGCAGAAGCAAATCCACGACTTGCTTCGCTCTTGCACTCTTGTCCCTGTCACCAGGAAGATAGATCAAATCTGACCCCCCATTGGCTGCAACCACCACATTCGGATTTTGAGGGTCATTGCCAATCAGTGCATCCCCGCTTTGAGGACGGGGGATTGTGCCTGAACCTGGAGTCACCAATTGATTATTCTGATCTGGATCGTATAAAGGTAAACCCAAGCCGTTAGCTAAGTCTATAGCAAGAAAGCCGACTGGAAGGAAACCTGCGTTCACACCCTGATATGAGAGCGATTTTGCATAACTTGTGTCGCTCTGCTTACTGATGGTGTGAAAACCGTGGTCGGCTGTTACAAATATGTCGGTTGTTTTATCTAGTCCTAGGTTTTGCAATGCAGCTCTGATTTGCGACAAGTTATTGTCAGCATTTTGCACCGCCGCTACAGAAGTAGGACCATTAATCCCTGGGACTAGAGAATTGAGGCTATCTCCCTGATTATGTTGAGTCCCATCTGGGTCTCGTGACCAATACACAATCGTAAAAGGCTTACCTTGGTTCTTAAACAGAGGAAGAATCGCCTTGGTGACGCTATCAGTGAAGTATTGTTGTTGGGTGATGTTAGCAACCTTAGTTCCAGGAGTCGTGTTATTACCTGAAAAAGCATTACTACCTGATTGGTCAGCATCGGTTGGCAGCACACCATTTGCCCGATTTGGAGATACCGTAGGCAGACCAGCGTTGGTTAACGCAGCAGTGATATCATCATTGAGTGGAACCGCACCTGCTTTACCTGTGGTATCATCAATGACAATTGTGGTTGGGGGAGGAACACTTCCTGCATCTCTGTTTCCTTGTGTTACGTCCTGAATCAGGACAGGTCCAACCTTACCAACAGCAGCAGTACTATACCCAGCAGCGCGAGCTACAGATAATAGTGTTTCTTCATTCAAGTAATTGCCGCCAAAATTGTCGTCTAGGTCAGCCAAGACAGCATCATTCTCAACGAAGGGAGTCACACTGCCACCAGCACTAGGGGTAGGAAAACCCACATAAATTGTGTTACTGAAGTCACCAGTGTCCCCAATATAATGTCCCGTCGCAATTGCCGAACCATTGGCAGTGGTGAAGGTAGGGAACAAGGAATGACTATTAACAAAACTGACGCCTTGTTGACTAAGATTATAGAATGTAGGCGTTGTATTGGGATTCACGGAGCTAGGGCGTAAACCATCCGCCACAAAGATAATGGCGTTGTGTGGAGATGGTTGTTGAGCAACAGATACATCTATAGGCAATACCCTACTTACGAAGGCGAAGGCACATAGGGCACTCGCGAACATGACAAAAAATCTCTTCCAGCGCCCGAGCCGCAGAATGTTTATATTAATCATGCCAGAGTATTCTCTTCATATTAAATAACCATATTTCTACTGAATGGTAATTAATTAAAATTACGCTCCCTACGTTAAGAAAAAGCTATGATAATGTCATAAGGATTTTAAGATTAGATTATTTTTGACTTTTGCCGCGATCATTGAGCGCCTTGAAATAAATTTCAGGCTAAAAGCTAAAACCTATTGAAACAGGTTAAGTCCTTCCCCAACAACTGTTACAGTCAGTTTAAAGTGTAGAGACGCGATCAGTCGCGTCTCTACATAGCCAATAATTTATTTCATATCATGTCCGGTAAATCACTAGGACTTACGCACTATACAAATTTAGCATCATGTGTATAACGGAATTCGGTCG
>CAZZXJ010000554.1:0-4731 GCA_964657905.1 uncultured Stigonema sp. | reverse complement strand
TGCGGATGTGGCGGAATTGGTATACGCGCACGCTTGAGGTGCGTGTGGCTTTGCCTTGCGAGTTCGAGTCTCGCCATCCGCATTTTTTTTAGTCAATAGTCAATAGTCAAAAAATCTTAGGCTGTGGACTATTGACTCATTTATAATTTTTTATGTTTTTAGAGAAAATAGGTGAATTTTTGTAAAGAGCATTGACTGTAACTTTTACGCCAACAAACAACTTAACGCTACCCACTGAATGGCATCGTCTCACTCCAATTTGGCAATGTGGGGAAGAAGTTATTCAACAAGGGTTACCTCACACTCGCATGGCACCAACTTGGCAATTATTACTTTTAGGTGATGGCTCCCCAACAAGGCACTTACAATTGCTGACAAGCGAATCTACGGAAGTGGATGTCATCGACATGTCATTAATTGGTATGGACTTAGATGGTGCTCCCGACCTAATCCAAAGAGTGCCAGGACCACGGCTACGGCGACAAGTGTGGCTGCGTACTGCCTCTGGTCAGCGATTAGGGTACGCTACCTCATGGTGGGAAGCTAGCCATGTAGATGAGTATTTACAAAACCGTTCATTACCTATTTGGGCGAGTTTAGCTCAGATCCGCACAGAGTTATATCGGGATGTCCAAGGGATTTACTACGGTGACTCAGATGCACTACAGTCAGGCTTTAATGAGTTCGGTCCTTTTTGGGGTCGTCATTACCTGTTTTGGCATCATGGACAGCCCTTGACACTTATTTATGAAGTTTTCTCGCCTTACTTAACAAAATATTTAGGACTCATGCAGTTATAGGGGTTTTCATCAAGCTGGGAAAAAAAATATTAAAATATACATATAAATTTATAAAAATCTTCAATATACACAGAATTCTCTTGCTACTTGACTTAACCTGCTGATAATAGCTTGCATCGTATGCTGGCATTTAAGGTAATTATTTATACTAAATAATCTGTCAATTCAGATGATTTTATTTTTGATTTAAGTAAGTAAGTGGACATAAATAAACTAAATATAGTTGTAGTGGGCATTGCCCACCATTACTTGTGTATATCAGCTACAAGGTTTTGGTGGGCAATGCCCACCCTACGTTTAATTTTGTTCACTACTTTTTTTAGAGTAGCAATACACGTATTAAATAAAATCCATTTAAAGAATGTAAAGAAACTGCTTGAGTGTTTAGGTGTGATAGTAATTTCAAGTGAGATGCCGATTTTTAGAAGATTCGTTTATCTAAGGCAAGACAAGTTAATTGGAAAAGCTGGGATTTTTGACTTGTCAAAAACTGATTGTTGAGGTCATATTGAGGGAAACTTGGTCAATTGGTGTCTTTGGAGAAATTCCTCGCGCTCATCTGAGTAAATATTTGTACTGTTTGCTACATTTTCCAGCAGAGTCAGCACACCTCGTGAAACAGTAGCTATTAAAAAAAATGGTAGGTTAATTACGGAAGTAATATCACCGTCGAGTGGGGAGAAATTTATCTAATCAGCAGCCCTAGAAATGGGAAACTTTTTGGTGAAATTTACAACAAAGCAAGTAATAAGTTCGCAATTATGAGGTATGGGTTTCAATGGGACTGCCCGTCGAGTCTGTTTCGATGAAGAAAAAAAAGAAACCATCTCTGGTGCTAACGCTTTCGTCTGCTGCGCTATTGATTGGTGCGGGGAGTGCAGGATACTGGCTGTTAACCCAAGGAAAACCATTGTCCAGAGATTTGCCAATAGGCGCAAATATTATTCCTCAAGATGCCCTGTTTGCGGTTTCCCTAACCACTGATCCTGGTCAATGGCAGAAACTACGGGACTTTGGCACAAAACAGACCCAAGCAGAACTAGATGAGAATTTAGTGAAATTGCGCGATCGCTTCTTGACAAATAATGGATACGACTTCCAAAAAGATATTAGTCCTTGGGTTGGTAATCAAGTCATGATCGCCATCCTTGCCCCAGAAGCAAGTAAAGCTGCATCCAAACCCATAGCCACTGATGAAGGTGCTACTTCGGATGTGCAGTCACTGGTGATAGTTCTGCCAATAAAAAACCCTAAAATTGCCAAAAGCATTTTAGCACAACCCAAAGCCCTCAAACAAGGCAAATGGATTGATCGCACCTATAAGAATATTGTGATTAAAGAAACTAAGGGAAGCTTAGGGGAAAACTTTTCAGCAGCCTTACTAGATGAGCGTTTCTTAGTGATCACCGGTAATCCCAAAACTACAGAAAAAACCATTGACGCATACGTTGGTAAAGCAACGCTGGCCACAAGTGCAGGTTTTGCAGATAGTTTTCCAAAAATTGCTACTTACCAACCATTTGCCCAGTTTTATGTGAATGTACCTGACTCGGCAAAAATAGCCGCCGCGTCTCCAAACCGCCGTTTACCATCTCAGGTTTTAACTCAACTTCAAAATAACCAAGGTTTAGCGGGAACAATTACCTTAGAGTCAGAAGGAATCAGCTTGAAGGGTATTTCTTGGCTAAATCCAAATAGTCAGCGAGTACTCGCAGTGGAAAATAAAGCTGGGAGAATGCAAAACCTTCTGCCGGAAGAAACCTTGATGATGCAATCAGGTGGCAATTTACAGCGGTTGTGGGCAGACTACGTTTTAACATCTCAGGGAAATCCATTCTCGCCAATTGCACCCGAACAACTGCGAAATGGTGTGAAATCTCTCACCAACCTTGATTTAGATCGAGATTTACTGAGTTGGATGTCCGGTGAGTATTCTATCTCAGTGATCCCAACTAGCCCCAAAGAAGGAACACAAGCGGATGTTCGTGCTGGCTTAGTGTTCATGATTCAGGCAAGCGATCGCTCTCGTGCTGAAGCATCCTTAAAACAGCTAGATGAAGTCATGAGAACTCAATACCAGTTCCAGATCCAACAGGGAACAGTGGGAGGTAAACCCGTTGTCAACTGGATTGGACCTTTTGGAACTTTAGCCGCCACCCACGGCTGGTTAGATGGAGATATTGCTTTCTTATCTGTGGGCACTCCTGTCACTGATAAAATTGTCCCCAATCCAAACAAAACATTAGCGAGTAGTCTCCAATTCCAACAAACGGTTCCAAGAGATCTCAATCCTATAAATGGTCAGTTTTTCTTAGATGTGGAACGCACGGCTAAAAATTTTCCCTTACCGACCATATTGCCCAATCAACAAACTTTGTTAGAAGCAACACGCTCAATTGGGGTGACTACAGCTGTCAGCGATAGTCGTAGTACCCGCTATGACATCTTTCTAGCACTGAAAAAAGCTGGAAACCCTCCACCTTTACCAAGTCCAGCAAGCAGCCTCAACAAGAGTACTATCCCTGTGCTGACTACACCTAATGCCCCTCTCATCATACCTACACCTGCTTTAACCCCGTCTCCTGCCATAAAACTTACACCTGCTTTAACCCCATCTCCATGAAGAAGTGGTCAGTGGTTAATAGCACTTTTTGACAACTAACAACCAACCAACAATCAACAAACCCCCGAAACAGATAGGATCAAAAAATCAGAATCCATACTTTAAAGAATTCTCTGGGGAGAACACTTATGAATCTGGTTATACTCCAGAACTGGTTAGACAATATTTCCTTCTTCGTCCTATTCCTGACGATGCTGGTTTATTGGAGTGGGGCAGCTTTTCCGAATCTGCCCTACTTAGCGGCTTTGGGAACGGCTGGAATGGCGATCGCTAATTTGTGCATCGCCACCCTACTAGGGGCAAGATGGATAGAGGCTGGCTATTTCCCGCTCAGCAATTTGTATGAATCCCTGTTTTTCTTAGCTTGGGGAATTACCACTATCCATTTCATTGCCGAAAACACGAGCCGTAGTCGCTTAGTGGGAGTTGCTACCGCACCTGTGGCAATGGGCATTACAGCTTTTGCTACCCTGACGCTGCCATCAGAAATGCAATTCTCAGAACCCTTAGTACCTGCGCTCAAATCCAATTGGCTGATGATGCACGTCAGTGTGATGATGTTGAGTTATTCAGCTTTAATGGTGGGTTCACTGCTGGCGATCGCCTTCCTAGTTGTCACGAGAGGTCAAAATATCCAACTCCAAGGCAGTTCTGTAGGCACTGGTGGCTATCGCAGTAACGGTTACCGCTTGCACAAAGCCTCGGATCTAGCTTCTCAACAACCAGCAGTTGTAATGGAAAATAATGGTACAGCTCGTTTTGCCAGTGATGGCAACGGCAAAACCGCAGTCATGGATTTAGTGACAACAACCCCAATCCACAATCCACAATCCCAAATTCCAAATTCTGAACCCCTTTCACCCCAGCGTCTTAGCCTCGCTGAAACCCTAGACAACATCAGCTATCGGATCATCGGACTAGGATTTCCCCTGCTGACGATTGGTATCATTGCTGGTGGAGTGTGGGCTAACGAAGCTTGGGGTTCCTACTGGAGTTGGGACCCTAAAGAAACTTGGGCACTGGTGACCTGGTTAGTGTTTGCTGCTTACCTCCACTCCCGCATCACTCGCGGTTGGCAAGGTCGTCGTCCGGCAATTTTAGCTGCTAGTGGCTTTGTCGTCGTTTGGATTTGCTATTTGGGCGTTAATTTGTTGGGTAAAGGTTTGCACTCATACGGTTGGTTTTTTTAAAATTCCCAATAGCTTCTTTGCGTCGGTTAGACCACAATATGACCGTAGGGGCGGGGTTACCCCGCCCCAGAGGATGTGGTCAATTCGCTTCTTGCAAAAGTCCGAAAAGATGAATAAT
>CAZZXJ010000553.1:0-4744 GCA_964657905.1 uncultured Stigonema sp. | reverse complement strand
ACCCTTAAAAATTAATGCGACGATAGATTTCAGTCAGGGGAATTTCTACGTTTAAACTGTGCAGAACGATCGTCCGCTCAAGGTGAGAGTGAACCTGCCAGAGCCAGCGATCATTACTGTTACGATCCTGATTGTGATACTGCTCAATGTAGGGTTCAGTTTGGCTCACAAGCAGATATTCACAAAAGCTGGCAAAAGAGCGATATTTTCTGAACTTTTCGCCTCGATCATAGGCTTCGGTAGAGGGCGATAAAACTTCGACAATGAGTAAAGGATTGAGAATTTCATCATTGCGACCGCCATTGAACTCTGGTTTACCATTAACAACCATCAAATCAGTATAAGTACCACACTCATATTCAGGAATCCAAACTCGCAAGTCGCTGTTATACAAACGAAAATCGCTGTCTCTGAGCAAAAACCCCAAGTAAATTAATAAGTTGCTGGCGATCGCACTGTGGGCTTCAGAACCTCCCGACATAGTAATAATCTCTCCGTTGCGGTATTCATGGCGTTCTGGGTTGGTTTCTTCCATTGCCCGATACTCGTCTAATGTGAGGCGAGTTGTTATGACATCTGGGGGACTGGTTTGAGCAAAGACCACAATCAGACCTCTTGAATAATTAACTTTAAAACTATTATCTGCAACGGGAGGAAGAATTGCCAATATGAACTACCGCTTTCTTCTTTGCCCTCCACTCATACCGTTGGTGAGCAATACAGGCATTGTATACCTGGCAAATTCAAGGTTTTTTGACCATTCTTTTGGAATTGTTCCAAATCTGGGTGGATTTTTTCTACGCCGGGATGGTTTTGTAATGGTTCGGGCTGGTTGAATAGTTAATCCACCAAGCATATAACTGTTGAGAACTAATCTCTAATTCATCGCAACCCCAAATGAATTTTACAAATTCACCTGCAAAGTCTAAATCTTTCACCCCTTTAACTGTAATTGCATCAATCACCAAGTTTGGGTTTTCTGTATGATTGAGGACTACACCATCAAAAATCGCTGTTACTTCTGAGCTTTTGCAACGTTGCCCAAATTCAATAAATGAACTAACTGATGGAGCAGCATTAAAATTTGCATTTAGTGTACTGTAGCCGAATTGAAGCACTTCCTCTAATGATTCCAAAGATAAACCCTGAAATTTGGCTGCGTTGGGAGTATATTCAGTAATTGAGTTACCTAAAATTTCTTCAATACGCTGAACCATATATTTATATCTAGATTAAATTAATTGTCATTCATATATATTTGAACACTCTTACCCCACATAAAAAAGTAATTAATTCAACCTAAAATAACCCATATTCTCGTATTTAATGACACTTATAAACTCAAATGTTATCATGAATAATATAAGGGACATTCCAATACTACACCCTTATCAGGAGGTGGTAAAAGTGACTCAATCAAATGGCGGCAACGGTTCGCAACAACTTAATCCCAAAGACCTACAAGTCTTTGATCCGGCATTCGCACCCGGCAATGAAGAAGGCGAAAAGATTGGGTGGTACAAAACCGATGTCAAAGGCGAGGAGGGGACGTTAATTCCCGATTCCGGTCTCCCTCCAGAGTTAAAAGATAAACCGCCCGACAACGCTAGCTAAAACTAGCTAACTAAACCCCCAAGTTCGTGCTTGGGGGTTAACTCACTTATCAAAGTATAGCAAATATGAACACAACAACATCCGTTTACCTCCCCGACTACTATCGCGTGTTTGAGCGTGTTGTTGGCGGTTGGCTGATGAAACCTTGTCGATTCTTTTTCAGATATAGGCAAACTGCTGACGACGATGACCTTAAATTGCTGTACGACATCTCACCCCAACAAGTCGCCATTGAGTTATTTCGCCTCAATGGTGGCGTGTCCGGATACTACTTGGCGGACTTGCGCACAAACAAAAAATATTACTACTGCGGTCAATCCCCGGAAGACGTAAAGCTCAAGTTGCTTGAACTGGGTATTGGTCGAGTTGATCCAGTGGAGACACAATAAAATGGCTAAATCAGGATACCAACGCCTTAAAGAATGGCGCGATCGCCAGTCTTCAGGTGAACAACTCCCTACTTGTAAGATGTGCGATCGCCTCATCAAAGGTAAGTTAAGCGTAGCTCGTGGAATATGCTCTTATTGTTATCCCAAAACAGAAGAAGGTAGCAAGGCAAGCAAGGAGACGATGAAACGATATTACGCCTCGCATCAATTGCAGGAAACGGAGGAATAATATCATGTCCGGTTAATTACCCCGATGTGATGACGTTGCACCCGAAAGTAGAGACGCGATTAATCGCGTCTCTACATGGGTTGACCAAATAATTATTAATTCGTAATTCGTAATTTGTAATTAAAGAGGGTACAAAGAACACGCTCACCTAATAGTCAGTGGTGCAGACGACGGTGGTGGGGAAAAGCAAACACTGATTGTAATTACGAATTACTTTGACGTGTAATTATTTACGCTCATTACACATAGGGTTGTCAGAGCGATCGCGAACCGTGGAAAGTTGGCGATCGCATGAATGTAAAACCCTAAACCAAAAAAGTATTGACTCGATACTACAACAATCGCGACTCAGGGATTTTCCAGAAAAGGACAAAGGCTGATCTCAAGATTGGACGGCAGTTGTCCAAGAATACAGAGGTCGTGAAGATTTTCTGTTGGACATTACAAGTATAGAAATTTTCTATAGCAGAGATATAAATTAATGGCTTTTCACTATAGATATTTCACAGTACTATCAAGTCAAGACCAAAAAAAACTGACATGAGCCACAAAAAATTACCCTGTCACGGCTGGGAGTGATCCCAAAGTAGCAAGTTTGGCAAGTTAATGGCGGCTGATATCACCAAACTCAATTTACTCAAATCTGTTGAGGACTGAGAGATCAAGATTCATACCTCTAATGGTTTGAATTCAAATTTTGATACTTAATACTTAAATAAAATTACTTACAAGGAGGCTCCCGATGGTGGCACTTGCTGACGTTCGTCGTAGGTTAACAATGCAGTCTATCCAGATTGGGTCTAATACAATGGCAATCCGATCGCTAGATTGGGACCGCGATCGCTTCGACATTGAATTCGGGCTACAAAATGGCACTACGTACAATTCATTCTTGATTCAGGGTGAACAAACAGCCTTAGTTGATACTTCCCACGAAAAGTTTCGCCAACTGTACCTAGACATGATAATGGGGCTGATTTACCCTGAACAACTGGATTACCTGATTATCAGCCATACCGAACCTGACCACAGTGGGTTGGTCAAAGATGTACTGGCACTGGCTCCTCAGGTGACCGTTGTCGGTTCTAAGGTGGCAATCCAGTTTCTAGAAAATTGGCTACATCAGCCGTTTAAAAAACAGATTGTGAAAAATGGCGATCGCCTGGATTTGGGTAACGGACACGTCTTGGAATTTGTGATTGCACCTAATTTGCACTGGCCAGACACCATATTCACCTATGATGCCCTCACGCAAATTTTATACACATGTGATGCGTTTGGCATGCACTATTGCGACGACCACACCTTTGATGAAGATTTAGACCTGATAGAAGAAGATTTTCGGTATTACTACGACTGCTTGATGGGACCAAATGCTCGCTCCGTGCTGTCTGCCCTGAAGCGGATGAGTGAGTTGCCGCATGTTACGACCATTGCCACAGGTCACGGTCCTCTGCTTCATCATAATGTGACTGAACTGGTAGAGTGCTACCGTCAGTGGAGCCTAGAGCAGGCTTCGTCAGAAACGACAGTTGCTGTCTTTTATGTGTCCGATTATGGTTTTAGTGACCGTCTCTCTCAAGCAATTGCCCAAGGCATCACGAAAACGGGTGTGGCAGTGGAAATGATGGATTTGCGGTCGGCTGACCCCCAGGATGTGAAAGAACTGGTGAGCATTGCAGGGGGACTAGTGATTGGCACCCCACCGATGACAGGACCAGTCGCGGCTAATGCCCAGACTGCTATCAGCACTATCTTGGCTGCTGCCAAAGCTAAGCAATCTGTTGGGGTATTTGAGTCTGGGGGTGGGGATAGTGAATCGGTTTATCCACTGCTAGCCAAGTTCCGGGATTTAGGATCCAAGCCTGCCTTCCCACCAATTCTGGTTAAAGAGACACCACAGGAAACGACATACAAGTTGTGTGAAGAAGCAGGAACCGACTTAGGGCAATGGTTATCCCGCGAGCGCAGTATCAAACAAATCAAAACCCTGGATAACGACTTAGAAAAAGCTTTGGGACGGCTCAGCAGTGGACTGTACATTCTCACCACTCGCCACGGCAATCTCAGCAGTGCCATGCTTGCTTCTTGGGTGGCGCAAGCCAGCTTTAAACCGTTAGGTGTAACAGTTGCCGTGGCTCGTGACCGTGCCATTGAGTCCTTGCTGCACGTAGGCGATCACTTCGTCCTCAACATCCTGGAAGAAGGCAATTATCAGTCCCTGATGAAGCATTTCCTCAAGCGCTTCCCTCCTGGTGCCAACCGATTTGAAGGAGTCAGAACCTACCCAGCCACAAATGGCTCTCCCATCCTAGCAGATGCCCTCGCCTATATGGAGTGCGAAGTTTCCAGACGCATAGAGTGTGGCGATCACTGGCTGATCTACAGCACTGTCTCTGTAGGTCGCGTTTCTAAGCCCGATGCCCCGCCTGCGGTACACCATCGCCAAATTGGGAATCATTACTAAATTGTTAGTGGTTAGTGGTTTAAAACAACTAACAACTAACCACTA
>CAZZXJ010000552.1:0-4757 GCA_964657905.1 uncultured Stigonema sp. | reverse complement strand
CGACCTGTGCTGCGTGTCTAGTAATCAGGATTCAAGCCGAATTTGGCTTCTGATAAAGAGTTGCTCTGCACTTACGAGTATGAGCAGTAGCCCTACAGATGCTCTGGCGATCGCCTCCGGCGCCCAGTTGTGATTCACCAGGTCGGGGATGGCTGTAACAAGCGTCAATGCAATGATCAGCCAAGGTGCGATCATGATAAAATTCCGTTGCCAAGCAGGTTTATCCCGCAGTCTCGCTTGGTTTCGTAGTAGGCTTTGTTGCCGAAATGGAAAGGTACTGAGGACAGAGGCAAGGTATAACACTCCAGCATTAACTAGCAGGGTTATTTTCAGGTTTGGAGTGATGTCATGATGCCCAAGTGCGATCACGGTTAGGCAGACTCCCGCTGCTAGATACAGAAAAGTAAACAGGGTAAATTCTCTCATTAGTTTCTCCTTGTGCTTTGTCAGGAGTTTGGAGGAGGGGGCTATTCTGCCAAAGTTTTCCCCTACCGATTGGGTTAAATCGGTAGGGGAAAAGGAAATTAAAATTCGTGTCAGCTAAATCTCAAACAATAATGCTAAGGAGATGAAGCGATGGAACTGTTACGGTTTCGCTTTATTTACAATCGCAAATAGATGCTTTGCCCCACACAGTTGTTACCCACTGACCATGCCAGCGTCCACCGATAGCAGCGCAAGCAACAGGGCATTTAACTTTGGCGTCATTGTTGTTCCAGATTGGACCGGCTTTTACGTGTACAGCAAAAACTTTGCTAGAAAAACCAAAAACTGTAGAACCACAAACAATCAGTGAACCGAGAAGCATTAAAGATTTTTTCGTAAACATGATTTTTTCTCCAAGTTATTGATTTTTGGCGAACAGTGCCCACCCTACGATCGGGATAGGCTTTTTGTCGCTCTGATTTTCGCAACATTAGTGGTGGTGCAAAATATGAGTTAACTCATATTTTGCACTATTCTCAACAAGACCAAAAAAACCGGGTTTATCAACCAAAAATCAAGGGTTTAACCATTAGGTATTCTCAAGAAACCCGGTTTTTTACCCAGGTGCAAGATGTAAGTTAAGCGATTCGAGTTTCGATTGAATTGAGAGCTATGGTTTCTTTTGCTGTCAATTGAATGGTTACAAAATTTGCCCAATATAATCTCTACCTTTAGAATGTTTTAGTAGAACTTATACAAATCAGATCACACATAAAAACAAGCAAAAAGAGGTCAAAATAAAATAAAAAACCCTCTCATGGCAGCAAAGAAACCCAGCAAACAGCTCCCCGAACAGCCAAAACAATCAGACCAACAAAAGCAAACGCTGCTGTCTATAAAACCTCTTCCGGCGTCAGAGCCACAATCCGAGCCATTAACACCACCGCAAGCTTCAGCAGATGAATCAGTCCCACTGAATGAGCCGTCCGCATTGGATGAGCAAGTAGCAGAGAAAGTCACGGCTAAGCCAAAACCCGTGAAGAGGGTATCGATACCACCTCCACCTGCCAAAACAGAGCAAGAGATAGAGGGGTCATCATCACCCACGCCTACACCTGCCGAACCAACCCAAGAGTCAGATGAACCGACAGTTCCAAACAGTGCCATTTTTCAGGCAGTGGGCGTCATCCCCGGAATAGTGAAATTTGATCCGGAAGGCAAGGCAACGGTAACATTTGAAAACAAAGAATACCCCTTGTATTATTCCCCCAATCACCGCGAGGCTTTCGAGGCGCTCAGGCTACAAGCAAAGAAAAATCCTGATAAATTGGAACGATTGATCGTTTACCCCAGATTAATGCATTTCCCGAAACGAGAGCAGACTTATGCAATAAGCTTTCAGTTGCTCGGATTCGAGAGTCCGCACACCACAGAGGGAATTACTAAAGAGCTTGAGGATTTTGAATTTAGGCTTTGTGGTCTGTGGCAATTCATCCCGGTCTGTCAAATTCCGTGTATATCAGTTTTCAAAAATTTTACTGGGGAGCGCCTGGAATACATTAAGCAAGCAGAGCCAGACAGGAAAGTTCGCTTTATGAAAGCGTCCCATGTCCCCGTGCTTTGGCCAGATGCACCTGTCCGTCCGTTCAGGTTCAATCCTAAACTTGACAAGGAACAGCAAGGGCAGTCCACATTTGTGCAGGTACTAACCAAATTTCTTCCAGGAGGCGACGTCTTTGGATTCATCCGCATGATGGGAGAATCGGGTAAAGCTCCCAAATTTTTGAAAGCTGGGAAGAAAGATAAGGCGGAGGCGTTGAAAATTAAGACAGCGCTAATTAAGCAGAAGGGTCAGAAGAATCCCGCCAAAAAACAAGTCTGGGCTAAGCCGAAGAAAAAAGATTCTTAAATTGTGAAGCCCTTCTAGCAAATCTAGAAAGGCTTCAGATCCTACCCATAAGTGTAGCCACCTGCAATACTAATCGCTCAAGCTTTGGGACTCTTTGGAATAAGAGCGTCCTGGTTCATTTGATTTGAAGTGCCAGGAAAAATACACATGACGTATAAACTTTTGTAAATAAAAACGCAAGTTTTGCGTAAAACCTTGTGATGAGCGGGTTGAAAGATCACATGATTAAATACGAGGTAAACTATGAAAATATTCAGGTTGCTATACTCTACTCTGATTAGCATGGGACTCTGTGCCGCTGTTAGCTCATCCGCTCAAGCAGGTGACATCCTATATCATGGAAACTTTTGTACACCCGTGCTGTCTGACATCAATAAAATTGAACACGACTCCATATACGGCGTCTACAATGTGTCCAGCAGTACAGCACAGGTTCAGTGTCCGTTCAGTAACGATTTTAACGGTGCTTTTAGTGTTAGCGATGTCTACGTAACGGTTTATGATCGCAACCCTGTTGCAGATGTAAGTTGTACACTGTATGGTGTTGCGTTAGATGGCAATATCATATGGCAAACCTCTAGTTCCTCCAGTGGATCGAACGCCTCCAACCAGTTTATTCAACTCCATCCACCTTCGAGTGGACTACTTGGCACAATGAATATGAGATGCTCCATTCCAGGGGTCACTAATAACGGCTTCTCGCATGTCACTACCTACCGTTTGATAACGCCATAACGTTACGAAGAGAGCGGAAACTCGCGCATGGCTTGTGAGATTGGCATGATCACCCACGGTGGCAACGCGGGATTAGTATTGCAGGTCGCTACACATAAGTGTGGAACTACTATTAAAAGTTTCGCGTACTTGCCAGATCCTGCAGGAATACCCCTAAGACTCGCTTCTAATACAAAGCCACAACAGAAACTCCATCATACACAGTAGTCTGAGGGTAGAAATGTTCATGACCCCAAATTGTTTTTATTTGTCCATTTTCTAAAATTTCTGTATTCTCCCGATAATATTTGAAAGATGCAAGCATTTTTTCTAGTTCGCTTACGCGCCTGGGGGCTGCCGGGTATTCTTCTTGCTGCGATCGCCATGACTTATATCTTGCACCTGGAAATTTGAATGTCAATTCCTTGACTAAGTGCTAGTTCTCTTAGGCGTTCGATCTCTTGTAAGATAAGTAACACCACCAAGTGTGGAAATATCGTTTGGAAGGCAATTTCTGCGGCTCGTCCCCAATCAGGTAAATTCCTGGGGGCGATCACCGTCGATAAATAAGCCCAATGGGCCAAAACGTAAGAGATCAGGGACAGTACCAACCAACGGTAAACGCCTAAAAGTGTTCCCTGTCCCTTCGGGTTCGCAGTCGCCTACGGAGGGAAACCCTCCTGCAGCGCTGACTCACCAAAACGATGCAAGCCAAAACGGTGTTTTGCAGTTTTAAACCAACCAACTAGAATGCCAACGTCGTTTGCCCCACCAGGAAATAGTGCTAGCTTTGAGAGCTTTGGTTGACAGGACAAATCGCTTTTCATACTTACCATTATCACGTTTAAAATAGTACCAAGATACATAGACAGGAAACTTCAAGCCTAGAGAGGCGAAGTTGTTGTCCTCGCTTGTATAGTTGAGCAACGAGGGCGTCCATCAACCAATTTACGGGTGCAAGCGATGCCAGCAATTACGTGGTATTTTCGCTTTCGGATACCGTGTAGAAATTCCACGCAACCATTGGCTGTATCGATGAGAATCATTACCTGGAAGTGCTTGGTTAATTTTTTAGGCAAACATAAGACCTGCTTTAATCCCAGTCGTGCGGGAGAGGGAGTGCCTTTTCCCCTCCATACACGGAAGCTCCAAGGTACTCGCCACCGACCAACAACCAAATACACCACAACCAGATGCAAACCTCGTTTTCCGTTGTATACTCGAATTAAATTTTCACTCTTCCTTAAATTTTCCAAACTTCGCCAAAGTTGTCAGGTCAATAATCACTTGTAGAAAAGGTTTGCGTCCCTTGGGACACTCAGACAAAATCTCCGCGTGGGACACGGTTACGAGTAGCACGAATTACACCAATGGTAGACCAATGGTAGATGTTGAGAAATCGACTTAAGGCGCTGGCTGACTTACTTTTACTGTGTTGAGGCAGAGGATATCCTTGTGCCTGCAAGAACAATCCCAACATCGCTTCAAGATTTTCTTGCTGGTAAGTAGAAGGCATTAATGACAGCAAGGTGTACACGCGCGTTTTGGGCGTGGGCAAGAATTGAAACCATTTTTCTTGCTGAATTCAAATATATTTCAACGCCCTTTTTCTCATGTTTTGGTACAACAATGCAAATCTGATTGCTCTGCCTCAACATCAATTGGCAGTGTTGAATAATAATGATAATCACTTAGTTGGGGGGGAAAG
>CAZZXJ010000551.1:0-4759 GCA_964657905.1 uncultured Stigonema sp. | reverse complement strand
TGACCAATGACTAATATGGCTAATTTTCCGTGGCTGACGACGATTATTCTATTTCCCGTAACAGCGTCACTGCTGGTTCCCGTATTGCCGGATAAAGACGGCAAAACAGTGCGCTGGTACGCTTTAATCGTCGGGCTGATTGATTTTGCACTGATTGTTTGGGCTTTTTATAGCCAGTATGACTTCTCCAATCCCAATTTGCAGCTCGTGGAGAGTTACCCTTGGCTTCCACAGATTGATTTGAATTGGTCAGTAGGGGCAGATGGCTTGTCCATGCCCCTGATTCTTTTGACTGGATTCATTACCACGCTAGCGATGTTAGCAGCTTGGCCTGTGACATTCAAGCCCAAGCTCTTTTACTTTTTGATGCTGGCAATGTATGGCGGTCAGATTGCCGTGTTCGCAGTCCAGGATATACTGTTGTTTTTCCTGGTGTGGGAACTGGAACTAGTACCAGTATACTTTTTGCTGGCGATTTGGGGAGGCAAAAAGCGGCAATACGCAGCAACCAAGTTTATTTTGTACACTGCTGGCGGTTCGCTGTTTATTTTGCTGGCTGGCTTGGCGATGGCGTTTTATGGCGATACGGTGACTTTTGATATGCGATCGCTCGCCCTTAAAGACTACGCCCTCAATCTCCAACTTTTTCTTTACGCTGGCTTCCTGATTGCCTACGCCGTCAAGTTACCTATCTTTCCACTGCATACTTGGCTACCAGATGCCCACGGTGAAGCAACAGCACCCGTGCATATGTTGCTGGCGGGTATTCTCTTAAAAATGGGTGGTTACGCTTTAATTCGGATGAATGCTCAGATGCTTCCCGATGCCCACGCTTATTTTGCGCCAGTGTTGGTGATTTTGGGGGTGGTTAATATCATCTACGCTGCCCTCACATCTTTTGCCCAGCGCAGCTTAAAGCGGAAAATCGCCTACTCTTCAATTTCCCACATGGGCTTTGTGACAATTGGTATTGCTTCCTTCACCGATTTGGGCTTGAATGGGGCAATGGTGCAAATGGTATCCCATGGTTTGATTGGGGCGAGTTTGTTCTTCCTTGTGGGAGCCACTTATGACCGGACACACACCCTGATGTTGGATGAAATGGGCGGTGTCGGCAAGAGAATGGGTAAGATGTTTGCCATGTGGACCACCTGTTCCATGGCGTCTTTAGCGTTACCAGGGATGAGTGGTTTCGTGGCAGAGTTGATGGTGTTTGTTGGCTTTTCCACCAGCGATGCCTATAACCCCACATTTAAACTGATTGTGGTGTTCTTGATGGCAGTTGGTGTGATTTTAACTCCAATTTATTTGCTGTCAATGTTGCGGGAAATTTTCTACGGTGAAGAAAACAAGGAATTGGTTTCTCATCAGAAACTGATCGATGCCGAACCCCGCGAAATTTTTATCATCGCCTGTTTGTTAGTGCCAATTATTGGGATTGGTCTGTATCCCAAGATGTTGACTCAGGTGTTTGACGCTACAACCGTACAATTGACGGCGCGGTTGCGTGATTCTGTGCCCACATTGGCACAGCAAAAAGTGCCTGTGGTGTCGTTGAATGCACCGGAAATTGGGAATTAGATAGTTAATCTCAAGTCAATATTGCTGCTGTAGAGGCGGGTTTTGTACCTGCCTTTTTTAACGATTTCAATCGTTAAACGGATAGAAGATGGCAGTACACCCAAATTCACGCTCAAAGAAGTGCGATCGCTGATCTTGTAGAGTGCGTGAACGAAGTGTAACGCACCCTTCTCCCTGGGAACCCTCAAAATAAAGCCTAAATGCTGTAGGATGAGGAACAGATAAAATTTTGCTTGTATTGTGAGTGCAACTGTCTATATTGAAACCAGTATTTTCGGGCATTTGACCGCTCGACCAACCGACAATCTGATTGTTGCTGCTAATGTCAAGATTACCCAAGACTGGTGGGACGAACATAGTAGCTCATTTACGCTTTACGCATCAGAAATCGTTGAAGACGAGGCAGCCAAGGGAGATCCAGCTATTGCTGCTCAACGTTTGAATTTGTTACAATCCTTAATGCTTCTTGAGATTACGGAAGAAGCGTTTGAACTCTCTCAAGCGTTTCTGAGCCAAAGCAATCTACCCCCAAAAGCATCTAACGATGCTTTACACATGGCACTAGCAACCGTCTATAGCTTAGACTATCTGCTAACATGGAACTGCAAGCACATGGCAAACGCTCAAATTCAGCGCAAGCTGACTCAGATTAGTTCCGATCTCGGATATTTGTTACCAGTCATTTGCACTCCCTATGAGCTTATTGGATATAACCTAGAGGTCTAAATTATGTACAAGAATGAAATTCTTGATGAGATTCATAAATATAGAGAAGAATATGCTCGATCATTTCAATATGATTTACGAGCGATTTTTAATGACTTGAGACAAAAGCAAGTAGCCCACAAATCCAGACTTGTAAGGCTTCCAATCAATCGCTGGTCTAATGTCGAATAACAAGATAAATTGGTTCTTGGAGGATCATCAGCAGGTGGATGCCAACCGCCTTGCACCCAAAACCAACCAGCATCTTTAATCGCTCCCTGATCATGACTTTCATCGTTTAAATCAAGGCGAATACACATAGCACGACCGATGGGCGTTATGCCAACAATCTTCAAACCCTCTACTGTCCAGATAAAGTGATCTGCCCATTGCTGTTGACGAGGATTAAATAGATATACTGTTTCCTTAGTTTCTGGATCAGTTGCGGTTGTGAAATTGTAGTGACGCTCGTTGCAGGGGTGACAAGCCAAAGCTAAATTTTCAACGTCATCGGAACCGCCAAAAGATTGCGGCAGAATATGGTCCATAGTGAAGCGATCAGGACTCAGGTATTCTGGTAAGTGGCAGTACTCGCAGAGGTATCTGGCTCGTTGTCGTACAAATTTTCGAGTTGAGTTGGACACCATTTGGCTTGGGCTGCAAGTTGGGCATTTATGAAGGTAAAAATTCGTGATAATTCAGAGATCCCATCTAGTTCAGCCCGTTCCTCTTTGGTCAGCAAGTCCTGCTTACTCTTTGTTAGAAGATGTTCTAAGCGAGACTGCAATTCAACTGTAAATTTAAATATAAATACATCACCAAACTGCCTCATTTCAACTCCAGAGCGCATGAAAGATGAAGGTTGAACCATTACTTGAGTAATCATGCCGTTCTTCTCATACTTTTGGCAATAATTATTAATCTAGCAATTCCTGTACTTTACGGTAGTTGGTTGAGAAGGGGATTAATTTATTATAAACGTTTTGGCTAGAACATCAGCTAAGCAAACCTCGCCTGACTGCGGAGGCTAAAGAAAGCAATTGCTTGCTATAAAAAGACTTAATCAAACGCTTCCCTCTATTCCTATACGGGCGGGGGTACCCCGCCCCTACTCCCTAATGAACGCGGCAGAACTTGCGATCGCTATCATGAGAGGGATATTGCCAAGAATAGGAAAAATGACTAACTCCCTTCAGTCGCGGCGCAAATTGCTGAAGGGTGCCATTTGATGCTGCATTTAACCAGTTGATTTCATTCGGACTGTGATTCCTCTGGTGGATGCAGTCCAGCCATGAACAAGAGAAGACGCAAATTAACCACTCCGGCTCGATTCAAACGGAGTGCTTCTACTGTTGCTCGACCACAGGGTGTTTTACCAATGACTTCACTGAAGTCACTACTCCAGCTAAAATGCTCATGCCAAAATTGCTGACGTGGGTTGAACAGAGGTTCTTGTTGTCCTGTGATCGGGTCTATGCCTTGAGTCTTGGTGTGTTTGTGACTGTTACAGCCAAAGCAACTCCAAGCTAAATTTATCCAAGGTGGTTTCGCCACCTGCTTGCCGGGGTTTTATAATGTTCAACTGTAAAACTTTCAGTTGCAAACTCACCTGAAGAGCGGCAATACTCACAGTAATGAGCGCGATCGCCCTGCAACAATTTGCCTCATTGCATCCGTAACTCGTTCAGATGGCATGAGGCATTCTATTAACTGGTAAAAATTCTTTAAGCAAAGTTTTTAGATCAACTTTGCGGATTCTAGCTAGTTGAATCAAAGCTTCTGCTCTTTCTGCGTCTTGACACTCTACACGATCTAGATAGGCCTTGCATTAACTCACGCCTAGCTCGATTGTACCTAAATGGTATAGCAATTCTATCTGAGTTGTGAACATTACTTTTTTTTAATGTAGACGCGCAGAGGCTTGCCGCAGGCTACCGCCAAGACGCGCCAAGAAGAGGACAGTACGTCCTTTGTGTTTCCGTAGGTAAGAAACTGTCCGTTGCCAAGAAAAGAAACACTTGTGTTAACGAATCATTGAAGACTGCTATATGAATGAAGGTGTTCGGGAGGTGGAAAATCCAAAAATAAAGTCCTGGCTGCTAGAGCCAGGACTTCAACAGACCTAGTATTAACTAGAGGCTGTACAGATCTACTTATGCAAGGTGAGTGAAAACTGACGCCCAGATACACCCTACTACTCCGATAGCAATAAGTAAGTTTGTGAAAAATTTATCCAATTCAGCGTTTAGTCCCAGTACTTTATCTTCCTTACCAGTGGTGAAAAACAACGACCACGCTTGGTTTCCACTGATTTTCTCAAAGTTGTTGAAATCAGGTCTAAACACAACAGGTCCAAGCAGGTCTTTGTTAGGAAAGTCAAAGTCAGTTCTCATCTTAATTTCTCCAAAATTCTATATATATAGGACTTACGCATTGACAGAAATAGTCTTGTATGCAGTGGTTTCGGTAGGGC
>CAZZXJ010000550.1:2622-4767 GCA_964657905.1 uncultured Stigonema sp. | reverse complement strand
GAAAAATTTTCTCCTTTTTACTCAGTCTGCTCACCGGAGTAATTGTAACGATAGGAATTGCAACTTACTTGACTGCAAGTGGAGGAAGCACCACGTACAAAACATCATGGATAGGTAATACTTTTGGCGGTGGCAATAAGTGGGTGCAAATCCAAGTTAGTAGTATGTACGTTGCTCCTGATGGCACTGTTTATACCAACAGCGGCTGGGATGAAGGGGATCGGGAGGTCGGAATTTATAAAAACGGAGATGTCATTGGTAAGGCTGATGACACACATGCATGGGGAAGGGGTGGCGGAGTTGCTGTCACAGCGGATAAGAAATACCTATACGTAGCTATGCAACAGTCCCAAAGCGGGAGTCCAGGGGAGGATTATCCGCCATCGGGTACAAATTGGCATTGCGTCAGACGCTACAACTTGTCTGGAAAGCCGGCGCCGTTTTCTGGAGGGCGTGGCTGGGATAAAAGTATGTTAATTGTCAGCACTAAAAAGCAAGTCACTGGATTAGCAACTAAGGAGGGTGAGTTGTATGTGAGCGATCCAGCAAATAACCAGGTTCACGTCTACAATACCGACACGATGCAGGAACTACGCAGCTTTTCTGTTGCCAGTCCAGGACAGATAGCCGTAGATCGACAAGGAAAGTTGTGGATTATTCAAAGCAAAAATGGTAACACTCCTGCCAGGATTGTGCACTATTCAAATCAAGGTAATCTTTTGCCAGAAGAGATTAATGATGTTGTTAAGCCAACGGCGATCGCAGTCAATAATCAAGGCAGACTTTTGGTAGCAGAAAATGGACCACGTCAGCAAGTGCTGATTTACGACATCACAAAAGCGCCCGTGCTATCTAGCACTTTCGGCATCAAAGGTGGTATTTATGCAGGTATTCCCGGTGAAGTCAAAGATGGGAAATTGTACGGTCTTAGCGGAGTAGGTACAGATGCAGGAGGCAATATCTACATTGGTATTGATGGTTTCAACCGCTCAGGGGTGGATTTAAGGAAGTTTTCCCCATCGGGAGCGCTACAGTGGCGGTTACTAGGTTTGGAATTTATAGACAACGCTGATGTCGATGCAGCAACAGATGGAGTGCATGTATTTACCAAGCATGAACACTTTGTCATGGATTATACAAAGCCTGCTGGCAAGCAATGGACTTACAAGGGTTACACTTTAAATCCTTTCAAATATCCTCAAGATCCACGGCTGCATACAGCACCAGATGCTCCTTGGTTTCGCCACATCAAGGGCAAGCCCTTTTTGTTCCTCACAAATATGTATGAAGACCAGTTGCAAATTTATCGTTTCCAAAAAGCTACGGATGGGGAAATTGCCATCCCTTCTGGAATGTTTGTTATTAGCACCGCAGAAGGTAAACCGTTGTTCTCAGGAAATTGGCCACCACATCAACCTGACTCGGGAGAGTGGATCTGGCGCGATAGTAACGGTAATGGCGCTTTTGATAGTAGTGAATACGATAGGAGCAAAGATTATCCCTACCTCGGGGGATGGTGGGTAGATAGCAAAGGCGACGTATGGAAAACTTTGCGAACTCAAGATGGTGTTGGCATTCGGCATTATCCTTTACAGGGATTGGATGCTAAGGGCAACCCTATCTACACTTATCAATCAATGGAAAAGCAAAAGACTCCCAACATATTTACTGATATGCGGCGGATTGAGTATTACCCCGAAACAGACACTATGTTTTTGTCAGGCTTTACCAAAGATCACCCCGCAGTCGGCGATGATGCCGGAATCGTTGGGTCTGAGATTGTACGTTTTGACAATTGGAGCAAGGGAAATCGCACTCCCCGGTGGCGAACCGTCATTCCCCACGACACCACTGGAAAGCGTGAAGTGCAAACAGCAGCGATCAGTGTAGCGGGGGACTATGTGTTCGCCGTGACAGTAAAGACAAAAGAGGTATACGTCTACAAGGCAGCGACAGGAGCGCAAGTACAAAAGTTAAACCCCGGACCAGAAGTTGCGCAAGAAAGTGGTTGGGTGGATATACCCTATGGTATTCGCGCTTTTCGCCGATCAAATGGTGAATACCTGGTGTTTGTTGAGGAAGATGAGAAAGCAAAGGTGATTATGTATCAGCTGGCAAGGTAAGTGTGCCTGAGCAAAGGCTCTC
>CAZZXJ010000550.1:0-2522 GCA_964657905.1 uncultured Stigonema sp. | reverse complement strand
TTTGACTTATAGAAGCAAAAAATCACCAATTTTAAAGTTATAGTGAAAATTATATTTTGAGAGATGTAATAGCTATATTATACAGTTTAATATATAAGTAAATCATAAATTTTACATTGTTAATAAAGATCAGCGAAGTAGAGGCGAACGAGTTTTAGCTCAAGTAATTTCCTCAAGCGGAGATAGTTATTAAATGATTTAAAAAATTAATTTAGCTTCTCAGAGCCACCATCAGCTTTGACTTTACTTAAGTAAATGTATAAATTAATGTAGAAAAATGATTGTAATTATAATGGCAAATTTAATAGCTATGCTCATTAATGAATCTTTTGATACTAAAAAAAATTGTCAATACCCACTTGCATTAAGTAGGGTGGGCACAGTAGAAGTGTATTGAGTCAATTGGAAAGCACTATAATATTTACCTAAAATTAAATAAAAATAATGTATTCTCGGATGTTGATATAAATTATGAATACAAAACAAATTCTCCAAAAAGTACAAAAATTAGTTCCGAGTACCTGGCTTTATCAGTTGCAAGATATCCACTCTAGTGTACTATTTCGGTGGATTTTGCATCGTGGAAGTAAGCCACTAGCATTTAGCCAGAAATCAGCAATGGTGTTTTCTCCCCATCAAGATGATGAAACGTTTGGCTGTGGTGGGATGATTGCTCTCAAACGTGAACATGGGATACCAGTAGCGGTAGTTTTTCTGACGGATGGACAGGGGTCAGGTGGCTCAGAGCCTCAAATGAAAGATAAAATCGTAGAAGTTCGCAAACTTGAAGCGGTACAAGCCTTAAAAATTTTGGGAGTCGAACCTGCAGAAATCCATTTTTTAGAAAAGCCGGATGGGACTTTGCAAGATTTACAACCAAGACAACGGCGACAGACGATTGAGCAGTTGGCTGAACTGATAAATTTTTATAAACCAGAAGAAGTTTACGTTCCTCATCGAAAAGACTGCCATAAAGATCATGAGGCTACCTATGAATTAGTTAAGGAAGCGATGTGTGACGAAAAGACGCGGCGCGTCTATGCTCATGCGGGAATTGAAGTTGAACTACTACAGTATCCCATCTGGTTGCTTTGGAGAGCGCCGCTGTTTATTATGCTCAAGTTACAGGATATAGCAACTGCTAACCGACTTTCAATTGAATCAGTTCAAGACAAAAAAAACAGAGCAATAGCCTCCTATTGTTCTCAACTTGAGAGCCTACCCAGTGGCTTTGTCAAGCGGTTTTTAGGAGTGTACGAAATCTTCTTTAAAGAATCCTAGTATTGAGTGGTTCTTTCGTACGCGATGGGAAGCAGGGGTTGCATTTATATCATTTTCATAAAAACAAAAAGCAATTTATTTACTACAAGCGACCGCTGTGGAGAAATTTTCAATGCGTATATTACATGTGGTTAATCATGTACAAGAAATTGGTAATGGTATTGTTAATGTGGCAATAGACCTAGCCTGTTTGCAAGCAAAAAATGGTCATGATGTTGCTATAGCATCAGCCGGGGGAGAATATGAAATATTACTAGGACGTTATGGCATCAAGCACTTTCAACTAGATCAGGCAAGGACACCGTTGAATATTATCAAAGCTGCATGGGGTTATCGCGAGATCGTGCAAAAATTTCAACCGGATATCGTCCATGCACATATGATGACGGGAGTCGTGCTAGCCGCACTTGTGAGAAACGGCTCTGAATATAGTTTGGTTTCCACGGTACATAATGAGTTTCAGCGTAGCGCGGTATTAATGGGATTGGCAGATCGAGTCATTGCAGTTAGTAATGCAGTAGCCGATTCGATGGCACGTCGGGGTATACCTAAAAACAAGTTGCGGGTAGTTTCCAACGGCACATTGGCAAGTCCCCGCCATCGCTGCATGAAAGACTACCAGCCCATCGCCCTACAGCGTCCGGCGATCGCTACCGTAGCAGGGATGTATCAACGCAAAGGAATCGGCGAGTTAATCGATGCTTTTGTGGAAATTGCCAGCGATTTTCCGCAAGCCCATCTATATTTAGTCGGAGATGGTCCGGATCGCTCAAGATTCGAGGCAAAAGCGCAAAGTACAGCTTTTGCTAATCGCATTCATTTTGAAGGCTTCCAGCCAGAGCCGCAACGCTACATGCTGGCAACTGACATCTTCGTCCTAGCTTCATACAACGAATCCTTTGGTCTGGTGCTGACAGAGGCGAGGGAAGCTGGTTGCGCCATTGTTGCCAGCGATATCGACGGCATTCCTGAGACTTTGGATAATCGGCAAGCTGGTGTTTTAGTGCCACCCAAAGACAGTCATGCCTTGGCAGGAGCTTTGGTGCAATTACTCAGTAACCCTTCTATCCTGCACAAGTGGAAATGCCTTGCGACACAAAACCTTGAGCGATTCAGCGTTGCGCGAGTCAATAAGGAAACACTGGATGTTTACTGTGAATTGTTAAAGAACTACGGTGTAGTTAGAGTAGTTTGAGATCAAAGATTTAACTTTAGCAAATATAAAACTTATATATTGAAGT
>CAZZXJ010000549.1:0-4825 GCA_964657905.1 uncultured Stigonema sp. | reverse complement strand
TGGACTAAACATTAAAACTCTATTGGATTGGTGAGGTGGGAACACATGAGCCTTTTTTTGCGCCTTTGTGGTTAATTAATCAAATTAAAAACGAACATATTTATGAATTGGAGCAACTGGGTTTATCTAGGAGCAGGACTAGCACTGGGGATGGGTTTTCACAAATTATTTATGTGGATCAAAGAACCGACTGACTCCTTCGGTGTAAGGTCAATGGATAAAAAAGATGTATCAGTACTCCTGCAACAGATGAAGCAAACGCAGCTGGCATACCAAATGGCACGGGAAATGAGCCAGTTTAAAACGGGATTTTTGGCGCGGACTACCCATGTATTGCGATCGCCCCTCAATGGTCTGATTGGGTTGCATCAGTTAATTTTGTCTAATTTATGTGACAATCCAGATGAAGAGCGAGAATTTATCGCCCAAGCTCACGAGCGGGCGTTGAAGCTGCTGAAGCTGATTGATGAAATTCTCAACGTTGCCAGAACAGAGCATGGTACTAATAAATTACATATTCAGCCCCAACCGCTAGCTGAAATGTTACAGGAAGTTCATAACTTGACTTATATGCTAGCGGAAAATCGCAATTTTACCTTCCAAGTGCTACCACCAAACCCAGAAATTTATGTTTTGGCAGACCCTTCCTGGCTACGGCAAGTATTGGTAAATTTGGTAGACGCTGCCATTTCTCAAATGGATGAAGGTAGTATCTATATTTCTACTGGTCAATCACCAAAAAGCGATTTTGTTCACATTTGGCTGGACGTACCAACTCACGCTATTTCTTGGAGTGAGCCGATAGATTTACTCAAATCTGAATATCAGCCGACTCAGACTGACCAAGAGAACGCTGTTCTTTTGCCTGGAATGAAGCTACTACTAAATCAAACCCTACTGGAAGCAATGGGGGGAAAGCTGGAAAGCGTTGCTCCTCCCAAAGGGCAAGAACGATCACCGGGCGGACTTCTCTCCATTACCAAGGAACCAGAACAGATGGCACGGCTGCAAGTTTCTATCCCCCTAGTGATTCCTGAAGTTGGATTTCAGGAGTAGTTAGGGAACTCAGGTTAGGTTGGTTATACAGCACCATCGTAGTGGTGGAATTTCTGTGGAAACCAATTCTTTCGTAGAAGCACTGTTGATGAGTAGTCATTAGGTAGACACGCTCAACCCGATTCATGCGTGGATGACTTAAAACGGTTTCCACCAACTTGTTTCCCAATCCATTACCACGATACTCTGGGTGAATGACAACATCCCAAACAGTGGCACGGTAGATGCCGTCAGAAGTTGCCCTGGCAAAGCCAATGAGTTGCTCTCCATCCGATACAGTAACCACTGGCTCACTATTGGCAATTGCTATGCTTAGATCATCCATGGTGCGATCTTTTGCCCAGAAAGCTGAAAGGTTAAACAACTGTTGGAGTTGGTAAAGGTCAATTTCCGACTTGCGATCGCTAAATTGAATCTGAAAATGATTCATGAATTTTTCCTAATTTCGGCAGCATATGCTCGCTGGTCAACTCATATTTTGCAGGATGCTGCCTGTCGAGTGTATATCGCAACTACATTAGTTATGGGTTGTTGACAATTCAAGATTTAATGACAAACCCACCTCCACAAGGGATGACTCGGTCCCTGCTGGCGGATGCGAAAAACCTGTTTTTCTAAGCGTTGCTTTTCCTGCTGTGGTAACCCCAGTAGGACATTACGACTTTGCCAAACTAAAACAGCAGTGGTCACACCGATACAAAAAGCTAGACCAAGGGTAGCCAATGGATGATAGAACAGCCCATATCTTACTGCTACCCAAGTAAAGTATTGTCGCCACAGTACAATTTCTGCACGTAAATTCCATAAGCAAACAGGTGCAATAGTAAGCCATAAAAAGCTGACAAAAAACCATCTACCGTATACCTGAAGCTGATGTAGCCTTTGTACTTCTTGAGCGAAAGATAGGTCAGAGTTCTCAGTTTGATCCATAGGCTATGTTGTTGGTTGTTAATTGCTAATTGTTAATTGTCTAGCCGCATCGGGTCGTCAAAAGTCCAGAGTCCAGAGTAGAAATATTTGACTATTGACTATTGACTAACTACTAACGTTTGACTCGGTACTTTCTACTTGGTGGGATTTACTACTGCGCTGTCGCCATAAAGCAAGTAAGGGACTGGCGATGAAAATACTGGAATAAGCTCCCATAGTGAAGCCAATAATCAGAGTAAGGGCGAAGTATCTGAGAGTTTCGCCGCCAAATATGAATAGGGAAAACAACGTCAGCAACACGGTAAAAGTCGTGTTGAGCGATCGCGTGAGCGTCTGATTTACCGCATCATCCACGATTTGGTTGATGGGGTCATTGGGATGTTGGTGGAGGATTTCCCGAATCCGATCATAAATCACCACGGTATCTGTGACGGAAAAACCAGTAATCGTCAAAATAGCAACGACAAACAGGCTATCAGCCTCAACACCTAGCACTAATCCCAAAATTGAGAAAATCCCAGTTGTGATCAACAGATCGTGAAACAGGGCGATAATGGCGATCACAGCGTAATCTGACTGGAAGCGGACGCTCAGATAAATAACAATGCCGATAAACGAGACAATGAGCGCCCACAATCCATTGGAAAACAACTCCCGACCCAACGTCGGACCAACCGTATCAATCTGAGTCTTTTTCGGATCAAACGCTCCTACTTTGTCGCTCAAAGCTGTTTGTAACTTTGTGCGTTGCTCGCCATTTAAAGCCTTTGTACGAATCGATACTCCTTGCTGATCCACAATTTGGATGCTGCTAGTGCCTAGCCCCTGAGCATCTACAACTTGGCGAACAGTGTCAAGTTGAATTGGTTGAGCGCAGTTTTGTGGCTGTGTACAATCCCGTTCCAACTGCAACCGCGTCCCACCAACAAAATCTAAACTGGGACGTAGTGGTGCACCAAAGCTTTGCCAAGAAATGACCATGGAAATGATCCCGATGACAATCAGGGCAGCTGAAAGCGTCCACCACAGCGAGCGTTGTTTGATGACACTTATTTTCATGACCGCGCCTCCGCCTTAGAATTTATAGACGTTGGCAGATTAGGACAAAACAGTTGCGGCTTGCGCAAAGCCGGAAATCCTAATGACAGCAACAGTAACGACCGACTACAAGTGATGGCTGTAAACAAATTCACCCCTAACCCTAGTGCCAATGTAAGAGCAAAGCCTTTGACTAAACCTGTTCCTAGCCAAAAAAGTGCTGCACAGGAAATCAATGTTGTCACGTGACTGTCTAAAATACTAGACCAAGCTCGGTGGAATCCAGCCTCTACTGAACGATACAAAGTTTTACCAGATCGTAGTTCCTCACGAGTGCGCTCAAAAATTAGTACGTTAGCATCAACTGCCATACCAATACTGAGGATGAATCCAGCTATGCCAGGGAGAGTTAAAGTAACACCCAGTAAAGCAAAGGTAGCATACGTTAGCAGGGCGTAGATGATCAAGGCAATATCAGCAATCACACCAGGTAGTCGATAGTAGACCACCATAAAGATTAATACTAAAATCAAACCGCCTATCCCAGCATAAATACTGCGTTGGATGCTGTCTTTACCCAAGGTTGCTCCGACTGTGCGAATTTCTCCAATCTCGACTGGTACAGGCAATGACCCACCGCGTAGCTGCACAGCTAAGTCGTTGGCTGATTGTGGGGTGAACCGACCTTGAATTACCGCGCCTCCGCCAGTAATGCCACTGGCGGCATATTGTGCATCAACTATGGGAGAACTGATAAGTTCGTTATCCAGAAAAATGCCAATGCTGCGTCCGGTACCGGCGAGGCTTTTGGTTATTTGGGCAAATAGGTCACCACCCTTTTGAGCGAATTGAATCGCAACATTCCAGTTGTTGCCTTGAGCTGGTTCGCCATTGGCGTCTTTGAGGTATTTCCCAGTTAGTGGTGGGTTTGTGCTTTCAAATAATCCTTCAATCTCCTGATCATTCTTCTGTAACTCTTGTTGATTTTTCGCAATTGCTGCTGTATCCTTGGTTTTCTTCAGTTCTTCCTGCTTGGCTTTCAGTTGAGCTTGAATTGTTCGCAAAGCAAACAATTGCGGTTCCGTATTTGGCTTTTGTTGGCGAAACTCCAGTTGGGCTGTACCCCCCAGTACACGTTCTGCTTGTTCTGGATCGTTTACTCCCGGCAGCTGTACTAGAATTTTGTCTGTGCCGACAGTTTGGATTATTGGTTCGGAAACGCCCAGACCGTTAACCCGACCTTCAACGACTTTTTTAACGGCTGACAATTCTCTTTCGGTGATTTGCTTAATTTCCGGTGTCGTTTTCACCTGAATTGTCAGCTGAGAACCTCCCCGTAAGTCGAGTCCTAGGGGTATGGAAATTGTGGCAATCGCCGTAATTGCGGCGATTACCAGAACTACAATCAACGCGAATAGCGATCGCTGTCTTTGCATAGTAACTAGTTCTTCAAAACTTTGACTTTTTGCGATACTATTTTTAGTGGCGAGACGTTCTCCCATTTAATGGATTGCGATTCCATTAGACCTCATGGTACTCGGAGGCGCGCAAATTTCCAAACGTCAAAGTTTCAGTAGGTGTATTCCAACTAAAAAAGTGCTCTGTTTTTCTTGTGGTGGCAGGCAAGGATGCCTGCCCCACGCTTATTGGATCATTTATTTATGGGAATAATCTAGCAATACTTCCCCTCGCTGGGACAAATGCTATAATAGCGCTTTTTCTAGATAGTTAGGAGTTAATCAATAGTCAATAGTTCATAGTCCATAGTCAAACGTTTTTGACTAATGACTAATGACTAATG
>CAZZXJ010000548.1:0-4831 GCA_964657905.1 uncultured Stigonema sp. | reverse complement strand
GCTTACCCCACAAGAAATAGTTGGATAATTTATTCTTTGGAAGTCCCTAATTCGTAGGTAATATCCCCGAATGGTAGTGCGAGACATTCAAGGAGTGTCAGGTGATTTTTGATTTGTAAGCATTGCTACACTTCTCCGTCGCCCAGTGATGATTATATTGTCTACTCACAATCAGCCTTACATAAAACTTAACAAAATCAAGGGCGATAATTCTTATTTATTTGAAGGACTGGGAAGGAAAGCCGGAACCCTTTGAATAAGGCAAACCTCAATTGCATGGTTTGTTTCTACCATCACCGCAGTGCATCACCCGAGTTAACATCAAACCAGTGGACATTTTGGGGCGGCAAAGCTAATGTGATTTCTACGTCATTCCAATTTTGGTCGGTGGGTAACAAAGCACGTACGCTGACAGGTTCTGGATCAGAACTGGCAACATGCACACTCACCAAATTGTACATACCTAAGTTTTCCACCAGATACACTCGACCTTGAATCGTTTGTGAATCATCTGGTTGGGCAATGCGGACGTATTCAGGACGGATACCCAACACAATTTGTGGTGGTACTGTTGGTATATCCGGCAGAAGCACTCTCAAATCACCTAAAATCGCGTAACGTCCTTGACAGGGTAGGGTGAGTAAATTCATTTGGGGACTGCCAACAAATCCTGCTACAAATAAATTAGCTGGATGGTTGTAGATCCGCCCCGGCGGATCGAGTTGCTGGACGTAACCGTTGTTGAGTACAGCTACTTTTGTAGAAAGCGTCATCGCTTCTGTTTGGTCGTGGGTGACATACACTACTGGAACTTTTTGGGCGGCAAATATTTGCTTGATCTCAGCGCGGACACGTTCACGTAGGAGGGCATCTAGGTTACTAAGCGGTTCATCCAACAAATAAACTTGGGCGCGACGCACCAGCGCTCGACCGACCGCAACCCGCTGTCGTTGTCCCCCGGATAATTGACTGGGTTTGCGTTGCAATAAATCTTCTAATCCTAAAAGTTGTGCTACCTCTGTGACTCGCTGTTGAATTTCGACGCGAGGAGTTTTTTTTAGCTTGAGTCCAGAGGCAAGATTTTCATATACGCTCATGTGGGGATAAAGCGCATAGCTTTGAAATACCATTGCCATATTGCGATCGCCCGGTCGCTTCAACGTAATATCCTCGCTCCCAAGTAAGATCCGACCATGAGTCGGTTCTTCTAACCCCGCAATCATCCGCAGCGTGGTGGACTTACCACAGCCACTAGGACCAAGTAAAGTCAGAAATTCATTGTCATCTACAGTTAAGCTAACGTCTTTTACTGGAATGACTTTGGCGGTGTAGGTCTTATTTAAGTTTTTCAGTTCAAGTTTAGCCATATTTTTTTGTAGGGAGTCAGAAGTCAGGAGTCAGGAGTCAGAAGTTAGAAGTCGGGAGTCAGAATGCAGAGTATATAGTATATTCTCCTGGCTCCTAGCTCCTTATCCTTTGACTGCACCAGCAGTCAGACCTTGGATAATCTTGCGCTGGAAGAACAAAACAAGTAAAACTAAAGGTAGGGTTCCGACAATAGTTGCAGCAGCAATGGGACCGTAGGGAATTTCAAACACTGAAGCGCCGCCTAGTTGAGCAGCAGCAACGGGAATTGTTTTCATATCTTCACGAGTAATAAATGTCAGAGCGAAGATAAACTCATTCCAGGCAAAAATAAACGTGAGAATTCCAGTCGTCACCAAAGCCGGAATTGTCATGGGTAGTAAGATTTGTAGTAGCATTTGCAAAGTGTTGTAGCCATCTACCCTTGCCGCATCTTCTAAGTCTTTTGGTAATTGCTCAAAAAAGCTGCGTAACACGAGAATTGTTAACGGTAAATTAATCGCCGTGTAGGGAATAACTAACGCTAGATAATTGTTGCCCAAGTGTAGCCATTGGATAATTTCTAACAGTCCCAAAAACACTAAAATTCCAGGGAATAATGTCACGATTAGAATACCTACTAGGATAGCTCTACCACCCCAAGGGCGCAATCGTGCTAAAGCGTAAGCGGCGGGTGCTCCCAACGCTAAAGATAAAGTTGTGGAAACAATCGATATGAAAGCGCTATTTAAGATATAGTGCCAAAACGGACGACGATTAAATAACTCAATGTAGTGATTGAGGGTGAGCCGAGTAGGAAAATAAACAGTGGGAACGGCAGCAATATCTTGATTAAACTTGAATGAGGTGAGTAGTTGCCACATGACTGGTGCTAGGCAGAAAACTACCACTAATGCGATCGCAGCCCAAAGCAAAATATTTTTCATTGGTTGTTGGTTGCTAATAGCTAATAGCTAATGGTAACAATTAGCTATTAGCTATTAGCGAGATTTGTTAAGTAAGAAACTTGCGATCGCCACTGCCGCAATCAACAAAAGAAATGTCACCACGACCAGCGCTGCCCCATACCCAAAATCTAGGTAGCGCATCACGGTAGAGTAGATATACAGCGATACCACTTCTGTTGCACCACCAGGACCACCCCCGGTCATTACCGCAATCAAGTCGAAAACTCCGAAAGCCTGCGCAAACCGAAACAGCATGGCAATAAGGATTTGTGGCATGATCAGGGGTAGGGTAATTTGGTAGAAGCTTTGCCAAGGTGATGCGCTATCAATTGCGTGAGCTTCATATAAGTCTGGTGATATGGACTGCAAACCAGCTAGCAGCAGGATACTAATAAACGGTGTAGTTTTCCAAACATCAGCAAATATCACGGCTATTATTGCCAGTGTTGGTTCTCCCAACCAGTTAATTCCAGTGCGAATCAAACCCAGGCGTAGCAGAATATCATTGACAACTCCAAACTGGTCGTTAAAAATCCACGCCCAGGCAAGACCAATGAGAGCGGTAGGCAAAGCCCAAGGTAAGATGGCGACTGTACGCACTACACCCCGTCCAAAAAACCGCTGGTTCAGCACCAAGGCAACACCTAGTCCCAGCAGTAGCTCTAACAATACAGTTGTAAGTGTAAATACTGTTGTTGTCCAGAAACTTTGCCAGAAACGACCATCCCCCACCATCCGTATATAGTTATCTAAACCAGAAAAGACGGGTTGCAGTTTTGTTCCTAAATTTTGAGTGAACAAACTTAACCAGAAGGCACGAGCGATTGGGTAGCCGAACACAAACAATAGTAGCAGTAAGGCGGGTAGCAAGAAAATCCCCGCCGTCAGCTGTTCCCGATTCCGAATTGTCATTTGTTAATGGTTAGTTGTTGGTTGTTAGTGGTTAGTGGTTTGTTGGTTGTTCTACTAACAACTAACTAATTCCTAACAGTCGCCTAGTTTCAACAGTAGCGGCTTTCATCGCTCTTTCAGGAGTCATGCGATTCGTGAGTGCAGCACTTAGGTAACGTTGCAGAATATCTGATGCTTGGGCGTATTGGGGAATGGGCGGACGTAAAACTGCTTGATCGACTATCTCTAAAAGTTGGGGATAGTGGGGGTATTTGGCGATGATTTCTGGATCTTTAAATAATGACCGGCGGCTAGGGACAAAGCCAGCATTTAAAATAAATTGACGCTGTGCTTCTTCACTTGTAAAATATTGAATTGCTTTCCAGGCTTCTTCAGGATGTTTGGAGGATTTGGCAATTCCCAAACCCCAACCGCCTAAACAAGCGGAACCAGTTTTAGGGGTGGTGCTAACCATCGGTTTAATTCCTATTTTGCCTTTGATTGGCGAATTGAGTGCATTCGCTAGCGGCCAAACATAAGGCCAACTGCGTAAAAACGCTGCTTGACCACTTTGGAAAAATCGCCTAGTTTCTTCTTCTTGGTAGGTTGTAACTCCAGAAGGAGAAATTCCTTTTTGGATCGTTTCTTTAAGAAAGGCGATCGCACGTAATGTTTCTGGATTATCTAGACCAACTTCTAGAGTGTTGGGATTTACCCAAAATCCCCCAAAACCTTGCAAAACTTCCACAAACATGGCGGCTAATCCTTCGTATTGGCGACCCTGCCAAACGTAGCCCCACTTAATTTTTCCTTGCTTTTGCAAGGCTATGGAAATTTTGAGCAAATCGGCAAAGGTTTCTGGTGGTTGGAATCCTGCTTGCTTGAGCAAGTCTTCCCGGTAGTAGAGTACTCCGACATCGCTGCGCATGGGAATTCGATATAGTTTGCCTTGAATACGTCCCCCCTCTAAATCTTTAGGCGAAAATGCTGCTGACTCTTTTTTTGTGATGCGATCGCTTAAGTCTAGTAACCACCCAGCCGCAGCAAATTTCGGCGCCCAAATGACATCCATATTGATCAGGTCATAGGGAGAATCACCTATGATAAAAGCGGAGGTATAAAGGTCTTCAAGCAAATTTGTGGCATTTGGTCCTTCAATTATGTTGATCCGAATGCCGGGATTTTTCGCTTCAAAGTCTTTGATTATACCCTGTTTCCAAGGTTGGGCATCAGGAGCAGTCATCAACAAATTCAAGACTACTGGTTGTTGTGATCGAGCTTGCAGGATGGAAAGTAGGATAATGGCGAGTAAAACAGCAAAAAATATTCCTGTGTGAGATTTGAGTTTTTGTAATATTTTTTGCTGTCTGTTCGGTGGCTGAAGGTAAAACATTGTCGTAATACTAGATAGCAGAATCTTGGAGTCAAAAAAGAAGTGCGGTGTAGTGTTCAACCGGACATAATATCAGCGGTCAGCGCGAGAAGTACCACACGTGCCAATACTACTCGCTTAAGGATTTGTGGTGGGAATTTACAGCGAATTTCATTCGGGTAGACCATAATATGATCATACGGGCGGGGTTACCCCGCCCTTACAATGTGGTCAATTCAATTGAAAACTGCTGTAA
>CAZZXJ010000547.1:0-4871 GCA_964657905.1 uncultured Stigonema sp. | reverse complement strand
GCACATCAAAGAATTCATCATCTCCCCCGTCAGCAGACCCACCCAGTGCCGAAAAACCGCCTAAGAAAAAGAAGAGCGGGAAAAAACGTGGTGGTCAACCAGGACATCAGGGACACAGTCGATATTTATACGACCCGTCGGAATGTGCACAGGTGTTCGACTATCACCCAGAAACTTGTAGTTGTTGTGGAGAGAAATTAAACGGAGTTGATGGGTTTCCCTATCGCCATCAAGTAGTAGAAATTCCACCGATTAAACCAATAGTCATAGAACATCGGTTACACCAATTGGAGTGTGACAGTTGTGGCGCTTTGACTCGTGCTGTACTACCTGTGGATGTGAATCAGAGCGGATATGGGATAAGAGTAGTAGCGTTGGTGGCAGTTTTAAGTGGGGTATACCGTCACTCCCAGAGAATGGTTCAAAGTGCCATGTCCGAGGTATTTGGAATTCCGATGTCCTTGGGTACAGTGAATAAACTCCGGCTAGAGGTCAGTTCAGCCCTAGAAGATGTGGTGGAGTCTGCCAAAACCTATGTGCAAAATGCAAGAGTGGTGGGAGCAGACGAAACAAGTTTTCCCCAAAGAAATGTGGATGGGTGTAATCAAAAAAATAGTCAGGCTTGGCTGTGGGTAGCGGTCACACCCCTGGTAGCATTTTTTCAGATTACACTGTCTCGTTGTACACAAACAGCCAAAAACCTGTTGGGTGAGAAGTTTAGCGGCATTTTAAACTCAGACCGCTATGCTTCATACAACTGGGTGAGCTTGGAACAACGACAATTGTGCTGGGCTCACTTAAAGCGAGAGTTCATTAAAATATCTGAGCGTCCAGGAGTCTGTCAGCAAATCGGAGAAGATCTCCTGAAGTGGGAAGAGGAATTATTTAAACTTTGGTATCAAGTTAGAGACGGAACTTTAAAGCGTTGTGAGTTCCAACTACTAGTTCAATCCATCCGCAACTCACTCAAGTCCTGCTTGGAAGAAGCTGCCAACTATGAGGTTGGTTCTAAAGAAAATACCCCCTTTGCCAAAACTGTTCGCACGTGTCGGCAAATTTTAAAAGTTGAGCCAGCTTTGTGGTTGTTTGTTGATGTTGAGGGTGTAGAACCAACAAATAATGCTGCTGAAAGAGCTCTACGTCCTGCGGTGATCTGGCGACGCACCAGTTTTGGTTCCCAAACAAAAGCAGGTAGTACCTTTGTGTCCCGGATGTTAACTGTTGTCACTTCTCTCAAGTTGCAACGTCGCAATGTATTGGAGTTTATGGCTCTTGCTGTAAGTGCCCAACGTGATGGTATCCCTGCTCCTTCTTTGTTACCTGACATTGAAGTTAATGACAAGCAAGTTATGAATGCTGCTTAACCCTATGGTTGTCACTTTCGGAAGGAAATCATCTGTAACCCTTGCCCAGGAAGGGTTTTACCTAACAAAGACTCGTTTTGGGGGCTCCCCACGTTCGCGATTGCCCTCAAGGGCAGTGCCCTTGAGGGCAATCGCTAATTACCAAATCTAAGTTTCATCATTTAGCCTCGCTTTTTCTCTCCCCATAGTGATAAAAGCTGTTTAGTAGCGACTGCGCGAGAGCACAGTGGGCTAAAGCCCCAAGACTTGGGCGAACAGTCTATTTTGATTTACGATCGCCCTCCCTTAAACAAACGGGCGTTAGAATATTTTGGTAAAAGTTGTTTTGCGTTCAAAAGTCTACTTTTACACTTACGCAACTACGTACCATCTCCTAAAATCAATCAATGAATTAATTACGATTTCATTCTTTTTACGTGAGCATCTCTGTGCCACCACTCATTACAGTCAAATAGCTACAACGCTTATTGTTGGATGGTGCGCCGCAGGCGCACCCCCTGAACGGTTACCTTTATTTTAACTGTTTTTCCTGAGTTTAACTCTTTCTCATTCCAAGATAACAATTCAATTCTTTTATAATCTTCTTGCTCTCCCGTATCATCAACAAGTCGATTACGTTTCAGAGGACAATAATAATATTTTCCTAACCCATCAATATATAACATCAATTTATTTGTTGCATACCAACTATCCATTAACACCGCTTTAAACGGTAATTCCTTATGGTATACAAGGTTTTGCAGCATCTCCGTCACATGGTCTAGCTTCGTTTTTCCATCTCGATCTGGGTCATAAATACGATAGTCAACTACCCAAAATTTTCCAATTTCATGATTGACATATAAGTAGGTAGGCACAAATAAACATAACTATGTAACGAAATGTAAAACTCTCAAAACCCTTGTGATTGCTTCACTTCGCTTCGCTCCGTTCGCAATAACATAGTTATAAATTTTCTCGCCCACCTACTTACACAATTTACTAGCCCAATCCCTTGAATTACACCATGTTCGTTGCCACTGTACTGCCGTTTAGTTATCTCGATTTCTATGGCGTATCTTTTATCGATTACTGTGTCATCAAAAACAAGAGGATGCGTTCTCATTTATTTCGATAACATCTTTTACATTATCCCAGAGTAAACGTGGTGTTAACTTTTCATTTTTAAGATAGCGGTTGATTAAATCAATTGCTAATCTCTTCTAGATGGTCTGCCAAATTTGTGATAGTATAATTAATTTGGCTACTCAGTAAATATTGGCAATAGTTAAGTTTAGTAAATCTCATCGCCTTTTCTAATGCACACGAGTGCTAATTTTCTCATGAAGGTAGGACAACTTCACACAACCGATTACTATTATTCATTTGAGCAAAAGCCTCTTTGGACGGTAACCGTTTATAATACCTATGTACTATCTGGGAGCGATCGCACTGTGCCAGTTGCGTAAGTCCTGACTGATTTTGAGCAATTTGCTCACCATCTACCGCGACTTGCTTGTAGTTATGGCGAACCCAAAAAGCCAAGACCTGATTACTGGAGCAATCAGCTACTCCCAACTGAAACAGTTGGCGACGGATTGGGACTACGAGGCAGTCAGTACTGGGCTGACTCAGTTGCAAAAATCGGAAAACCAACTCCGCAATGCAGCCCAACCTCACCTTTGGCTTGAAGTCTGCTTGTTGGGACTGGTGACAACGCGATCTGAGCATAGCAACGGCTCAAAGAATTTATTAAATCACAAGGAAAAATCTCAGCCGAAAGCTCCAAGGAGTAAGCTTAGTGCTATTTGGAACAAAGTCTTGGAGGCGGCTACACCTAACAATCGTTCCTTGCTGACGCACGCTGAACTTGTTGAATTTGTAAGGGGGAAAGCTGTCATAGCAGTCGAAGCAAAATATTTCAACAAATTTAATTCCAACGCCGAGAAGGTGGAGAGAATGTTCCAGAAAGCCACTGGAGCAAGAGTGACTGTATCGATTAAGGAGCGCAGCTGATGATCACATTGCTAGTTGGCGACGATCAATACGCTATCCGGAAAAAACTTACGTCTTTCAAAAGCGCTCTCGACCCAGCTTGGACAGCCTTTAACTACCACCGATTCCCTCAATCGTCCCTCAGCGATGCTATTGACTGTGCTTTAACGATCGCATTCGGCACTTTAAAAGCGAAGCTAATTGTTGTCGAGGATTGCAACTTCAAGCAATTTGACGACAAGATGCTGAAAACTTTAAGCCTTCTGCCACAAATACCGGACTTCTCCCACTTGGTATTTGTTGCACCGTCAATAGACAAGCGGCTGAAAGTTTCCAAATTCTTGATTTCACACGGCTTGCTCTTGGAATTCATGCTTCTACCGCCGTGGCGGACTGATCTAATTGCCCAGTCTATCTCGGCACAAGCTAAGTCCGTGAAGTTGCTAATCGACAGCAACACAGTTGACTATTTGGCTCTAGCTATTGGTAATGATTCAGCCCGTGCTGAATCGGAATTACAGAAACTCGCTATCTATGGGTCAGGTCGCCGCCTTACCAAAGCGGAAGTGGAGGCGCTGGTTCCGTCACAGACTCAAAACAGCCTCCAGTTAGCCCTCGCCATTCGAGAAAACGATTGCAAAAAGGCGATGACCCTGCTCGATGAACTTCTTGCTCGTGCTGAATTTCCACTGGTAATTTGTGCAACGCTCTCCACCCAGTTCCGAACGTGGCTTTGGGTTAAAGCAGCGATAGAGAACGGAGTTAAGCTTGACAGTGAAATAGCCAAAGTCTGTCAAATTGCCAATCCAAAGCGAGTTTATTTCCTCAAGAAAGAAGTGGCAGAGACATCTGAATTGGCTCTCACTCAAGCTGTAACATTACTGCTTGAGTTGGAAGTGTCCCTCAAACGGGGAGCCGGAGCAGATTCTATGCTGCCCTCAATACTTGCAATTGCACGATTATTTAAACATTTTTGACAGCGCCAACCCACCGCTGACTTCATAGCAGTGGCTAATTCCTTCCAGTTTTCAGAATAGCGACTCTTGCTCATTTTTAAACTTGTCAGTTTTATAAGGATTTTCTTTGTGTAAACGCATAGCAGTTTTATCCTATTTATCTGATCGTTGTGTAGAGTCCACAAGCTTTCTTTACTCCGGACTCAACCTAATTTTCGCACAACGGGACTCTTACTTTTGCTTTAAGACTTCTTCAATTTCTGCTAACTTTTGACGCAGGACTTCTTGAAACTCTATTAGTTGAGTTCGATCAGTTTTCTTCAATGACTCTAAGGAGAGTTTTTGTAGGCGACGAGCCTCTTGTGATACTGGCTTAATTTTGGTTTCAGACGTTGATGATGGCTGTACTTTGTCAGCTATTACTTCGGCTACTAATTTTCGGGTAGCGCTAGCAGATAGTTTCTCTGCTATGACTTTCTGCGTGGTATTCAGCCTGATTGATTCTGCTTCCTCTTCTGTCACTCCCAAATTTTTGGCTGAGAGTTTCTGAAGTGCCATTGCATGAACGCCTTTGAGT
>CAZZXJ010000546.1:3570-4890 GCA_964657905.1 uncultured Stigonema sp. | reverse complement strand
CCGCGATTAGCAACATTGCGTGTCCGTTAGGATCTTTGACTAGGCAACCTTGGCGGTTATCTGTGAACTGAACAATTCGCGATGAGACGAACTGAACTCCATTCTGCCGCAGCAAAGCCACTGCCTGCTCAATGTCGTTAACGACTAACTCAAGTTGCATATGTGCAATATCGCTACTTTTCCAGTCACTCGGCATTGTCCGACCGTTTGCAGGAGCAATATAGTCCAACAGTTCAATACCTAGACTTGGTTGAGCAGGTCCCACTGGTGTAACTCGGACTTTGGCTTCTGGTAAACCATCAAGGTGAGCTTGGGTTTCACCGGAGTTGAGACTGCCGGACTTGACCTGCATTCCCAGGAAGTCGCGGTAAAACAGTAGGCTTTGCTCGGTGTTAGCAACAGCGATCGCACTGTGATCAATTCCTTGAAACAAACGATCATTTTTCTGGTGCCACTTGTCTTGTCCTTTGTCAGGAGGAAACCAAATAAGCTCTAAATTGTGCCGATCGGGGTCTTTGAACTTGAAGGCTCGTACACCTGCGGATGCTTCATTATCCGGCGGTATAGTTTGCGGCTCCATAGAAATGTGGTCAATGGGAAACGATCGCACTTTTGCATAGGCGCGATCCATATCACTGACCACAATCGCCATATGTTGAAACCACAAGTCATTGCTTTGCGAATCCCTGGGGATGGGTTTTCCCTCAAGGTTGAGATACTCCATCAACTCGATGAGTTCATCTCCAAGCTGCAAGGTGACAATGCGAATTTTTGCCTCAGGGACGTTTTCCAAGTCACTGTAACCCTGTCCTTCAACAGTGATGTCTGAGACGGGTTCAAAACCGAGTGCTTGCGTATAGAAATCCATGGATTGATCGGTGTTTGTCACTGTCAATCCAATGGCTCGAATTCTTTGCACCTGTACTATCCTTGGCTTAAGTGCCATAGATTTTTCCGCCTTGAGGTTTCGATAGCGCCTGTAACTCTTCCCAGGTGAAGTGCCTAGGGAGTTCGACTGGTTTGTGATTGGCTCCTAATCCCAACCCAATTGCCGGACTGATGTCCTGAGTGACTTCTTCAGTGAAATCTGCCAGCGTATTACCTGCAATGCTACCAGCGATCGCCCCTGCAACCCCACCAAGCGCAGCACCGAATTTTCCCCCAATTGAGCGACCCAGCGCCGCACCTGCAACGCCACCTCCCACAGCACCTAAACCTGCCGCCAGGGGATGAGAATCAGTCCCTTCTGATGCGGGTTCTTGCGGTTCATGCTGTGGTTTAATTTGCTTTTCGTCATTTGTCATAAGTGTTAGTTGTTAG
>CAZZXJ010000546.1:0-3560 GCA_964657905.1 uncultured Stigonema sp. | reverse complement strand
AATGAATAATGACCAATGACTAATGACGATTTTATTTCAATCTTTCAGCTAAATGATCCCCAACGCGCAAGGCGTTTGCCATCAGCGTCAGTGTGGGGTTGACTCCTGAATTTGAGGGGAAGAAGCTACCATCGACGACATAAAGGTTATCGACATCGTGGGTGCGGCAGTTGAGATCCAGCACCGAGGTTTTGGCATCGCTGCCAAAGCGGCATGTGCCACATTGATGCCCCACAGCTTGTATCGGGACGTGACTGCGCGGATAGATGCTAAAGGGGATGACGGACATTGCATTTGTCTCGATTGATTTCAGTACAGATGTCCAGCGATGAACTAGGCGCTCAGCAGCTTCGGTGTTATTGAGGGTGTAGTCCAAGTGTATCTGATCGCCCACAACACGAACGCGATTGTTAGGGTCGGGCAAGTCCTCTATCTGCAACCACCACCCCACTGAACGCTCAGCAATCTGGTGCAGTCCAAACTCTGGAATCAGTTTTGCGAATGGCGCTAACAGGGGGGGTGCTTCTGGTGGAATCATATCTGCCAGAACATTTCCGCTGTTTTGCACCATGCCCATGGGGTAGGGAAAATCCGGTTCCCCCCAGTAAAAATCGTTAACGGCGATCGTCTTTTGAAACTTAGCCCGATTGGGTTCAGGGTGGATTGACACCAGCGCGATCGCCTGATGTTTCATATAATGGCGCCCCACCTGATCGGAACTGTTCGCCAGTCCATGGGGATGTTTATCGTTGGCAGATCGTAGTAGCAAGGCGGAGGAGTTGATCGCCCCACAAGCAACCACGACAATATCGGCACTAAAGTGATGCAACTCACCGTTGACATCAGTTTCGACTGCGGTCACTTCTCGCCCAGACTCACTGGTGTGCAGCTTCAGAACTTTGGCTTTCGTCAGCAGTCTCAGGTTAGGGTAAGCCTCGCGGGTGGGACGAATGGCATTGACCTCAGCATCGGCTTTTGCATGCACAAGACAGGGATAGCCGTCAAAGGTATCGCAGCGAATGCAGGGACTAAGGGTGCGATCAACCTCGTTCAGCTTCAGTCCCAACGGCAGATTGAAGGGGTAGTAACCCAGCTTGCGGATGCCGTCGGCGAGCACCTGCATGTCTGGCTCATGACTCACTGGAGGATAAGGATATGGCTCGCTGCAAGGTGGTTCAGTTGGGTCTGTGCCTCGCTCTCCATGCACATCATATAGCTTTTCTGCCTGATTGTAATAAGGCTCAAAGTCCTGATATTTCAGTTCCCAGGCGGGAGAAATGCCGTCTTTGTGGATCACCTGCTCAAAATCTCGCTCTCGCAGCCGCAGCAGTGCTGCTCCATACAGTTTGGTATTCCCGCCCACCCAGTAGCCAGTCTGGGGACGAAACGCCTTACCGTCTTTGTCGTACCAGTGTTCGTCAGTGTGATAGCGTTCCTTTTGATAAACCTCCAAGGCGTCCCAATTTTCTTTTTCTCTGGGTAAAAAGTCGCCCCGCTCCAACACCAAAATTTTCTTCCCGGTAGGTGCAAGTCTATAAGCTAAAGTTCCTCCACCCGCTCCCGTACCAATAATGATGAGGTCGTAGTGTTCAGTGATGTTCATGTAGTGGCAACTCCAGCAGCGACGATAAAAATTCCCAATCCCCACGCTGCTATCAAGATATTACCTTAAATGAGTAGCAAGCATCATATCTACGTTCGCCAGAGGCAGACAAGCGAGAGATAACCCAGATCACGTCAAAAAAGAAGTGCCAAAATAAGGTGGTCGCACTCTGACCGCAATTTACCCTTATTGTAATAATGACTAGTCAAACACTATCCGCATCCGCAGCCCTGTTTAGCTCTTTTGATTTGGGAGGGTTGACCCTCAAAAACAGAGTGGTAATGGCTCCCTTGACTCGAGGTCGGGCAGGCAAGGAGCGCATGCCCAACGCCCTCATGGCGGAGTATTACGCTCAACGGGCTTCAGTTGGTTTGATGATTGCGGAAGCTACCGTAATCTCGAAACAGGCTAATGGTTGGCTAAATAGCCCTGGTATTTATTCAGACGAACAAGCGGAAGCCTGGAAGCAGGTTGTGGATGCAGTGCATGCTCGCACGACGCCGTTTTTTCTACAGCTTTGGCACATGGGGCGAGCAAGTCACAGTAGTTTTCAAGAAAATGGTCAACTGCCAGTTTCTGCTTCTGCTCTTAAGCTTCAGGCAGAGTACATTCACACTCCCATTGGCAAACAGCCCTACGAAACACCCCGAGCCTTAGAGACGAACGAGATACCTCTAGTGGTAGAGGATTATCGTCGGGCTGCTGTGCGAGCAAAAGATGCTGGTTTTGATGGGGTAGAAATTCATGCAGCTAACGGCTATTTAATCGATCAGTTTCTGCAATCTAAGACCAACCATCGGACAGACCAGTACGGTGGTAGCCTTGAGAATCGCTATCGTTTCCTCAAAGAAATTGTGGAGGCTATCCTGACTGTATTGCCTGCTAACCGAGTAGGAATTCGGCTGTCTCCAAATGGTAATTATAATGACATGGGTTCTAAGGATTTCCGGGAGACCTTTCTTTATGTTGCACAGCAGTTGAATGCTTACGGTCTGGCTTACTTGCATATATTAGATGGACTGGGGTTCGGTTTTCACGACCTGGGAGAGCCGATGGTGTTAGCTGAATTTCGCCACGTGTTTACAGGTCCACTCATAGCTAACTGTGGCTATACGCAAGAAAGCGCCGAAGCTGCAATCAAGGATGGTAATGCTGACTTGATTGCCTTTGGGCGACCATTGATTAGCAATCCGGATTTAGTTGAGCGTTTTGCTAATGGCTGGGCTCTAAATCCGCCAGCCGATCCAAGTATTTGGTATTCGTTTGATCAAGAAGGCTACATCGATTTTCCCACTTATAAGGAATCCTCAGTAGTTCAAGCTTAGTCCTCCAGCCTTACTTAAAGCGGCAGGGCTGATCTATGGTCGGGGTTTCTTCGAGTTGCACTATCATCAGAACAGCTGGCACATCCCCTACTGTTCCAGAGAGGTGACCCTGATGACCTTGGGCGTCCGCTTTTGTGCCTTGGTCTTCTCCAAATGAGATCTCGCCGGCACCCATCTCCACTCGGTGTCCGTCCATGGTTTCCACAAACCAGCGTCCCGACAGGGGGATGATCCACTGTGGCTTCGGGTTCTCATGCCAGCTTCCAATCCATCCAACAGGTTGCACAGTAAAGACGATTGTGGCATTGGACTGCTTCAACTTATCCAGCCACTGGGGAGAGGCAGGCGGTGATATGCTTTTGAGGATGAAGTCCTGAATTTGGCAACGGGATTGGTGGCTGACGCCGTCGCGATCAGTCCAGACATGCCAGTAGTCAATGGTCGGCGGTGCTGGATTCTCATGAGGAGGCAAGGGTTGAGATGCTGTAGGCTTGTCTGATGGGTTATCGTGCATGAGGATTGATGGCTCTCTTTGATTATGCGGTTATATTACACAAACCTCCAATTGCTGCTGGAGGCGAAGTAGCAATAGATTACTTTGTAATGAGGCTTATACTCATAAGCCTATCGCT
>CAZZXJ010000545.1:1697-4892 GCA_964657905.1 uncultured Stigonema sp. | reverse complement strand
ATTCCTTCCACGAGATCGCTCGCAAAATCTTTAGGGATTTCTCGTACCACCATTACCCAAAGCATCCCTTTATGTGAACATTTCAGGCGAAAAGCAATGCTTGTGCCCCGCTCATGCGATGCCATAGGCTTGCCGCTAAAAGCGTCTACACAGCTCACACGGGGATGATCTTTTGTCCCTTCAGGTAGCTCATTAGCTTCACAATCTCCGAGGCGCTGTCGAGGTGCATCTCTTGAAAACCAAAGCGCCGCGCCTTATTCACGTCGAAGAAAGCGTCATTCTCGACGTTGAAGATGAAGTCACCGAACGGCCAGTTGGCAAGGTCTTTCAGAAAATTCGGTGCAAGTCCATATTTTTGCACCATCTCGAACCAGATCGGTTCCTTATCCTGCATCGCCTCAGTGAGGGAGAAGGTCTGCGGATCGGCGCAGTTGATGCCAAAGGATTCGGCGATCTGCGGGAAGACTTGGCTCCAGCGAAATACGTCGCCATTGGTGATGTTGAAGATCTCACCATAGCACGCTTCGTTCAACGCCGCCCATTCCATCGCTTTCGCTAGCAAAGTTGCGTCGGTGCCATTGGCGAGAATGTGGTAGGCTTTGGGGCTAGCGGGGTAGCGCAACGGCACGCCTAACTCCTTGCACAGGCTCGCATAGACGGCGATTAAGTTGCCGAGATTCATCGGGTTGCCAACTGCAAAGCCAAACATGATGTCAGGTCGCAGCGCCGTCCATCCCCAACGCTTGCCCTTGGCGACATCGCGTAGGTAATCTTCCTGGTCGTAGTAGAAGTTGGGCGGGAAATGGCGTGGGTCAGTTTCCTTCGCTGGCGTTTTGTACAGTCCAAAATGCGCGCCGTAGGCCTTGCCGCCTTGAATGAATGTGACATGCCGGAAGCCGTCTGCTGCCTTCTCCACCGCTTCGACAATGTTACGTAGCATACCGACGTTATATTTCGACAGTAAGGCGGCAGTCTTGTGTTCCTGATAGGCAGCATAGAAAATATGTGTGATGTCCTTCAGCCAGTCGTGTTTAAGAGCGATCGCATCCTTGTCGAGCAAATCAATGGATTGGAAATCTGCCCGCGTTTCAAAATCAGGAACACGGCGGGAGATAGCCTTGATTTGCCATGCTTCCCTGTCTTCAAGATAATGGATCAAATTGCGCCCAATAATGCCTTGTCCACCCAGTACCAGTGCCGTGTTCTTCCCTGTCATGTATCTGCTCCTTTTATGGATTGCTTCGGCAATTGTAAAGTTTAGTATTCGCCAATCCAAGTCTGGTTAAAATCAACGTGTGAAATAATCTCGGCCAACGGAGAGGCAAGCCTTATTTCTTGACCGACGCCCTAGGCGATCGCTCCGTTCCGTGAGTCTAACGCTTAAATCCTGATGAATATCCCACAAAGTCAATCAATAGCACATCCGTTCACAGATACACCCATTAACAAAATATACGATGTTGTCATAGTTGGTGCTGGGCCTGTTGGTTTAGCAACTGCTGTTGGTTTACGCAAACGTGGTATTAACAATATTCTCGTAGTAGACCAAACTCGTGCTTTTCGTCAGATCGGACAGGTTGTGGATCTTCTGCCTAACGGGTTAAAAGCTCTGAAATATGTAGATCCTAACGCTTACGAAGCAGTCAAAACAGCGAGTCTTACTTTCGTTAATTCCCAACAGTCTGACGACGAGAAAACCACCGAAGTCATTGATCCAAAACCTCCAAATGCTTCACTAGAATGGGTTTGTAAAAACTTTCAGGGACAAAAAGTTCGGTCAAATTCTCTGAGTTTTGATGTTTGGTTTAAAAATTATGGTGAAGGTCGAGTTTCAATTTCTTGGTATGATTTGCAGACTACCTTAAGACAACTGCTCCCTGAAGACCAAGTTAAACCTAATCACCGTTGTATCAATGTTGTGGATGAGCAAGAATTTGGATGCGTCCGGCTCGATAGCGTTAGTAGTGCTAATGTAGAAGCCAACCCTTATGCATATTGGACAGATGGACAAAAAAATAATGATCCACAGTCCCAAAATTTAGACAGCGCCCCTCAACCATCAGTCACAAAATCATTCCGAGCTAAGCTAATTGTTGCAGCAGACGGTATTAACTCTACAGTTCGCAGGATAGTTTATGCTGATAGCTCTACCCAAGCTTTTGCCAAACCAGAATATTCTGGGTTTGCTGCAATATCTTGTAGAGAAATACCCGACATACCAAACGAACTGCGATCGCATATTGAAGATAAATTTTTTGCAGGTTCGCCAATTATAACAGTGACTAACTATGAGCACACGAGCGATCGTGCTTTTAGTGAATGTCCGAGAATGTTGTTATTTAACAGACAAAGCATAGGCTATGTAGTGCATGTACCTGTACCTTTGCATTCAGTGCAAGGGAAGTCTGGCAGTGATTTGCTTGACTTAGCTTTGCAAGAGTTAGAACTCGCTGGTTTTCCCGATGCACTAAAAGAATTAGTGCGGTTATCTCCAAAAGAAAATATACTACAGCGTCCGTATTACATTCATCGTGCCGCTATTTCTGAGAAACAGCCACCAGCCTGGAGTGCAGGACGAGTTGTATTAGTCGGTGATGCCGCACATGGTATGCCTCCTTTTATGGCTCAAGGAGCTAATCAAGGATTTGAAGATGCAATGATAGTTACAACATTAATTACTAACATTGCCAAAGAAAATAATTGGGATAACAAGCAAGCCATAGCCTCAGCCTTCGAGAAATATGAGCGTCTTCGTCGCCCCTTTATGGAATATATTCAAGAGGCAACATTAACACAATTTTCCCACTCCTCAAACCAAGCATGGCAGGAATATAACCAAAAAGTATACACCCGCAACTTTGACCAAGTAATGAATAATTCGTAATTCGTAATGACGCTCGTTCCTCGCTAACGCTTCGCTAACGTAATTCGTAATTAAAGAGGGTACAAAGAACATGCTCATCATTCTCAACTAAGGATGGAGAGTTTATTTTAAATAAGCGTGGATTTGGTGATAGTCTTACCCTTGTTTAATGGCGGCTCGTGTTAGGCTAGTATCAATACAAGCGAATGTACTTGAGTTTATGACCGTAGCTCAGTCAGCGAAACCCTCTAGCAGCGATATTACGGTAACATTGAAGCGGCTCGTTGCTCTTTTAGAAGAGGATGAGACTGATGAGTATGGAATTTTACATT
>CAZZXJ010000545.1:0-1597 GCA_964657905.1 uncultured Stigonema sp. | reverse complement strand
CATTAGTGAGCATTGAATCACTGGAAATCATTGAAGGAGATCTGCCAAGTCGCGCTCAGAAATTAGTTCTAGAGTGGGCAACTTTATACCAGCAAGATATGAAGCAGATGTGGAATACTCAAGAGTTTCGTAAACTACCTCCTCTAAAGTAGACTAAAAATAGTATGAAATGCCCTCGAATTTGCAAGGCAAAAGCAATTAACGATCGCACCTTGGTGATTGAATTCACAAATCTTGAAGTCAAGAAATATGATATTCTCCATCTTTTAGAAAATCCCATGTTTGCTCCACTTCGTCAACCTGCATTTTTCAAGAACTTTAAAGTTGAGCAAGGGGGCTACGGGATTGTGTGGAATGAAGATATCGATCTGAGTGAGTATGAGCTTTGGAAAAATGGCATGACGGTGGCATCCGGCGAGCACTCAGTTACGCTTTCCGGATAGCAACTCGGTTAGTGTTTATTTTTTCGTTAATATCCCTCTTCATTTGCGGGTAGAAGGTATAATCCAGGTTCTGCATTATCGCCTGGAAGAATGTCACGGCTGCTCTTGACATCCCTACTTTTACAAGTAATTGCAAAGGCTTGTAAACTTTCTAATCTAGCTAACAACTCACTCAATGCATCGAGATACTCAGCCACAGCTATTTGGCGGTATGTCCACTTCTGATCAAATTCAGAACTGTAAGACATTTCAAATTCTAACTCCGCATCTTTCTTCTTGCGTCGTATTTGGTCTTTAGATAAAGAGCTATCTACAGAAGAAATATAAGCTATTCTCTCTGTCCGTTCGGGATTAATATGTTCTTTAAAGTGAGGTGCAGCAAAGCGGTAAGCTGTTGCAAGTTGCGATCGATCATCAGCTACTAATGCATCTGACCACTCAAAGGCAATATTTTTAAATTTTGGAATTTCAAAGGCAAGTAACTGTTGTGCCTCATCAATTTGCCCAGTTTCTAACAGAAGATAAGCTTCTGCTGCTGTTGCTACTGCCCAACCTTGAGTCGCGACATCTGCCATTAACATCGTTTGTGCCTCTAAGGCTGGTTTTGCTTGCATTGCTTGGTCAGAGAGAACTATTCTCACACGCGATGCAACCTTAAGAGCATCTCGTGCAGGGGCATCAGGATAGCGACTTCGGTCTAAAATCTCCGCCTGTAAGTCTGCTATTTCCTTAATTAAAATTGTTCTATGAAGTTCTAAAATTGCTTTGCCGATACGTTGCTGTTCTTGTCTGCTGTGTTCAACCAGTAAATGAAGATAGGCAAGCTGACTTGATAAATTATCTAAACGCTCCTCAATCCTATGAAAGCCAGCTTCCAATGATTTTTGTACATTATCTAAAGCATTTTGAATTTGGTTTAGTTTATAGCCCATGTAGGTAAATCCAGCAATACTGACACCAAGATTCAAAACACTTGCTCCAGCAGCAATTTGAGTCAATTGTAGAACAGATGACAATTGCTGCTGCATTTTGTCCAGCTGATAAATCGTGACACCATGACCAACCAAATTTGTAATTAAGGAAGCGCCGCCTAAGACTGGGGATAGGGGTAAAGTCATTAATTGGTTTGTTAAACTGGGCGTTTCGAGCAAATG
>CAZZXJ010000544.1:0-4908 GCA_964657905.1 uncultured Stigonema sp. | reverse complement strand
CCATGCCCATTAATTACGTTTACCTATACCGACTTACGTAGAATTCTCGATTAATCAGGAAGTTTAAGTAGTCATGCAAAATTAAATATACAATGTCCGCTGCGAACTCCTGCGTAGACGCGTAAGCGTTGCGGTAGCGACGAAGGAGCGTCAGCGGCTTCCCGTAGGGTAGCGCTTGGGATCTTTCGCAGGCGTTTGGGATTGCTTCACTTCGTTCGCGGCGGACATAAATATTTTTGCACAAGTACTTACCCTTCATTTTGGAATTGGCACGCTTCGTACCAGATCATATAGAAAATGGGGCATTGCTGGGAAAATCCCATGCCCCATGCCCCATGCCCTATCATGGCTTAGGCGTACTTTCAGGTGATGGTGTAGGAGATGAGAATGCGTTCTTGTTTATTTCGTCTTTGTACTGAGCTGGTGCTAAAGATGCAGCTTTCTCAAATAGAGGTTTTGCCTGATTAATTTTGCCCTGTTTATTAAGAAGCATAGCCTTTGCTAAGACGGGACGAAAATCCATTGCGTCATTCTTAATTGCCTGGTCGTAGACCGCAACAGCTTGCTCATAGTGTTTTTGGGAGACATAAACATTGCCTAACATCACCTGCACTGCGCTCGTATCAACACTTCCAGGCTGAATTTTATTTGCCTTTGTTGCTGTCGTGAGAGTATCTTGCAACAAGCCAATGGCTGCTTCCGGGCGTTTTTGCTTGAGCAGGAGAACCACCATGCCTTGCAAAGCCTTAATGTCTCCTGGTTTTGTTTGTAGAATTGAGCGATAAGCAGCAGCAGCTCCTTCAGTATCGCCAATTCCCAATTTAGCTTGGGCAAGCAGCACTGTGTATTGTGTATTTTCTGGATTCAGTTTGGCAAGCTTTTCTAGGGGTTCAATGACCCCCTTAATGTCACCCTTTCCTTGCCTAAGCAGTAGTAACCGTGCCTCTAATAGGCTTTTGAGCGCCGCTTGGTTCTCTGGTTCGCGCTGCAAAACTAGTTCTAAACCCCGTACTTCATCTTCCAGTTTTGATTTACCCGCCACTCCGTCTTCTAATTTTGATTTTTGCTCTGGTGCTGGCTTATTCAATGCCCCAATAATGGGAACAATCGAAACTCCCAAAAAACCAACAATTGCCAGCACCAACACGACATTAACCATCCAGCGATTGCGAAATTGAGACACAAAACCTTCCTTCATAGCGATCAGCAATTAGCGGTCAGCAGTTAGCGTGAGCTTATAGCTCACCACTAATAGCTTCCTTAACTCTAATGACATTGTCTTTTACAGAAATAAAGAAAGTTAAAAATTTGAAAAACTTTGCGGAATCCCGTGTGTTGCTTGTGAATTTTATAACAAATAGCAACTGCCGTGCTGCTGACTTAAGTGATGACTTTAGGAAGAACCGCCTAAATTATTGCTATGGTATGTTTCCGAAACTAGTGGAAAGGCGCTAAATTACACATTTAATATGTGTTACCAAATTTGATGCGGCGCCACAAGTGCCGCACAAACGCTCTTTCCATCTGCCTTTGTTAAATCCCACAATGGGATGTGTCTCCGCCGCAAGGAGTTTTTATGAATTCCGACCTCATGCCGTCGCCTGAATCGTCCAATACCAATGCCTCAAAAGAGGCTCAAACTAACAAAGTTGCCCCTGCTCATGTAGACCCAGCAGCCGAAGCCTCTAAATCAGAGAATTCGCTCCTGCGCCCAAGTGAGACTGCTGATGATGGGAACTTCGCAAATCGGCAGCAACCGATTCCGCCTCCCAGTGAACCAATGCAGTACCGAGCCATCGGCTTAGTCCGAGGTCGCTATCTTGCCAGTAGCGAACAATTTACTCAAGGTACACTGTTGACTGCAGATGATACACTACTAGACGCCGTCCTTTTAGGTCGGATTATGAGCTTAGTTAAGAATCACCTGGATCTAGACAAAGAACATTTGTGGGTAGTTTATCCGCGCACAAGACAAGAAAACGACAAATTGCACCTCCAGATTGTAGGGGTTTGGGAGCCAGAAAATCTGGCTAAACATCCCACAGCCGACTCCGAACCAGATTTGGCTGCACCAGAAAACCAGACAAGCAATAATGGCTCAACAGATCTGAGCATACCCTCGTCAGAAATTCCAGATGGTGGTTTTTCTGTTCGTGGCGAGGTAGTTTACCAGTCTTTTGAGGCTGAAAACTTAGTGGTCAAAATTAAGCAGGCTGCCCGCAAACAAGATGATAAACCCAAGTATTTTAAGTTGAAACTTAAAGGTCGGCTTCAGACCAAAGCAGTAGGAAAGTTCTGGGACTTTCAAGTTAAGCGGGAAGCTGACGCCCTGCTTATAGAACGCAGTCAGGCGATCGCTGAGTTGCCCAAAAAACGCAGACCACCACAGACAAGAGGAGGAGGAGGAGGGCATCGTCCTGGTCCTGGTTTTGGCGCCAAGAAACCATTCCCCAAACGAACTGGCGAAACTCCCCGCCCCATTCGGAAAACAGGCGACGCCTCTGCAACGTCACGACCTTTACCTAAACCACCCACTCCTAAACCTATCAAGCGCCCGAAGCCACCTGAAGAATAAATGCTGAATTATGAATTATGAATTATAAAGTTTTATCTCACAATTGATAATTCAGCATTCATAATTCATAATTTTCAAAACTCCGCCCAGCGGTCTTGAGGGAGAAAAGACCGCTCCATTGGAATTGGCTCTACAGGCTCAGTTAGGGTAAATTTGCCTGCCTCGATCCACTGTTTCAACGTATCGGCGACTTGCCTGGAAAGAAACATACTAGCAAGGGGGGCAACGCGCACTGTTTTGCCCTCAATGGTGATGCGCCCAGACTTGAGTTGGGCGTAACTCATCAAACCAAAGGTAGGACGAACGCGCCGGGGAATCGAAAAATCCACTATCGGCGCTACCAAATCTTTATCTAGGACCGCACATCTGGCTACGACTTCTTCTTCTAATACAGGAAGTGGTACGCCTACTCCCAACATCAAAGAAGGACCATAACTTTTGAAGTAACAACCACGTACCCAACGAGCATCCATCTGCTTGGCATCGCCAATTAAAGCTAAAGTCGCAGCAGGACCAATCGGTGTGCGATTAGGTAACCGCTTTTGTAAGGGGAAGTGTTGGGTTCCTTCCCATGCGACATAGCCAATACCGCCGCCCAAAAAAATCCGCGTACCAATGCCAATAAGTTGCAGATCAGGGTCGTTGAATAGCGGCGAAATAGCACCAGGGTTAGAATAAACAGCATTGCCCAAGCGCGGTTGTAAAGGACCAAGGTATGTAAATAGTGGGCGATCGCCTCCATTCACCCCCACAATAAAGTTTTGGTAAAGATTGCGGGGATTGAATAAATAAAACTGGTTAATGGTTTCACGGGTAATCGTGGTTTCAAAGGTAGCCCTAGGGTAACAATCTGTTACTTGTCCTAGCGCTTTTACGTGTACGGGTTTACCAGCGATCAAATCTTCAATGACATGACCGCCACCGCGTTCCCGGACTTCTTCTCCGTCCATCTCTTCTACCGCACAACTCGCACCCAAGTATAAATCTACTGCCCCAAAACCTGAGTACGCCGACACACCATCCAACCAGCACCGGCGAATTTTTATTGGGGGGTCAGTGTGTCCTAGGTTAATAATTGCACCACTAGATTCCATTGGCTCAAAAGTGCCAGTGGTGATCACATCAATTTCCTTGGCAGCTTTAGTAACACCAACTTCTACAACTCGTGCTTTTATTTCCTCAATGGTCAAGACCACAGCACGATTGCAGCTAATTTTGTCGTTAATTTCCGCAATTGTTCGCATATTGAATGTAGCGAATGACGCGCTTATGGCGAGATGGTTGCCAAGTAGTTAGTTAAATCAGTGTAGCTTTTTAAATTTAACAGCACCTCACCCAATTCCTCCAGTTGAGTCATGGGTAAGGTGCAAATCCGCTGTTCGATTTCCGGCTTAAGGACACCAAACTTGCGACTCAGTAGCCGCAAAATCAATGCCTCCTCTCCTTGTTGTATTTCTTGTCGTACCCCTTTTTGATAAGTGTCTTGAAAAAACACATATTCTTGCATAATTTCTAAAGGAACTGCCTATAAGCAATGAGCTTCTAACCAGCTAATTAAAACAGTTTTGCTGGAAAAATCCAACAGCGCCTCACCCAAATTGTCCAACTGACCACTGGATAACCTGCAACTCCGCTCTTCTATCTCACGCTCAAAGCATTCTGGAAACCGCGATGTTTCACCATGTTTGCGCCGTCGTGCCTTACGTAACAGATGGGGAGTCCTTCAAACCCAATTCCTGCTCTTAGTTATGAACCAGGTAATCAATGGCGTCGTCATCGTCGGCAGAAATTTGTCCGACATTAAAGACACAGTCGAAGAGCGAAGGTTATTGATAGAGGCAGGGATGTTTACAGCACCATTATCGGGTATACCACAGTATAACCGTAGGGGCGGGGGAACCCCGCCCTTACAATGTGGCGCGGGTTCAATAGAAAACTGCTGTAATGTGCCGAATCAGTAAGATGTGTTATTATGTATTTAATAATAATTATAGTTTAAATATTGACAAAAAGTCAAATATATGTGTAAAAAGCCCATTTTCTGTTGTATATGTTCCAATCTGAATAAGACTTACGCATTGAGAAAAAACATCATTTATGTAATTTAATTTAGGAAACGCCAGCACTAGTACCGCAAGGCGGAAGTGAAAAGTCAAAAGCCAAGAAAATAAGGCTTTTAATCTTTTGTAAATGGTCAGCTTATTTCCGCGCCCCCTGTACTAGTGAGGTTGTTTAAAATATACTCGCGCACGACTTCTGTAAATAAGTTCCTTTCGGGCATAATAAGCACAGATTCCTGGCTTAGATGTTGTCAAGACTTTTAATTCTATTTC
>CAZZXJ010000543.1:0-4920 GCA_964657905.1 uncultured Stigonema sp. | reverse complement strand
TGCAAATGGTCACAGCTAATGAACTATTTCCTCAAGTCATTTCACTGGTGTATGAAAGTGAAGATTCACCAAAATTTGCAAAAGCAAAGCAACATATAAATAAAGTGCTGCAATTTTTTACCGAAGCGAGGGGAGACAGCCCTTTCTTTGGCAGCAAGCAGTTAACCTTAGGAGACATTGTTGCGGGAGCGGCTGTATCTTTTTTACCTAAGCTAGGCATCAATTTCAGTGATTACCCTAAGTTAGAACCGTGGTATGAACGCTTGATGGAGCGAGAGGCGTGGCGTAAAATAGAACTAAGTGCAGAAGACTTTGAACAATTCAAGCGGCGAGTGAAAGTTTTGGTGAAATTACGTAGGCGTGAGATGAGTTCGGGAAATACTGCAAAGTAGGAGCAAGGACTTATATAAGGAGATAAAACGCGGTTTTCCTAAATAATTTTGCGTAAGCACTTAATAATCGGCAATAATTCTTCAAGCTTAAATCGAGTAAGTTGCCAAACTTAGTCTTGTTACATATCTTGAAATTGAATAGAAAAGAAGCAAACCCAACTTTTCCTTTAACAACCATGGGCTTAATGATCAACCAACCAAATCGGCTTTTAATCTCTACTATCCTGTTAAGTTTTATAAATGGAATTTAAGTTGTGGCTGGAAATTTTGTTAAATTAGACTTAAGCTATAAGCTGGTTAATTATGGCAAATACTCAAATAAAAAGAGCTGGAATAACATAAAGATGGAATAGTCTTCTTAGTTTAGTAAATGTATTTAGATAAAGGAGGTTTATTTTGGTAATGGAGCAGGATAAACTAATAGAAATTCAAATCGAGTAGAAATTTGCAATTTTTATAAAATAAGCTTCTAGAAGTTTTAGTTAAAAGCTGTTTTTAAACCACGCACTTCCAAATATATTTTTACACAAAAAATCATGTGATTCTTTGAGATAGTGCAGCGCTCATGGTTTTGCTTTAACAAATAAAACATCTAATTTAGTGGAACTAATAGCACTAACTGCTCTCACGTCACATCACAAGACGTTTGCAAAAGCTAGTAGCGCCACTAGATTAGGTCTGAAAACTTCAGACCTAATTCATATGGTGATGACTTTGCAGATTTATATTCTGCTAACCTTCCTCAAATTCAAATCCGTTGTTGGATATAGATGAATGTGAAGAGAATTGCGATCGCTGCTAGCCTATTAGGTTTCTTCAGTGGTACTGTTGTAAGTTGCAAAAATATAAAACAAAAAGGCAAAAGTGCTATAGATGGTTTGTGCTGCGACAAACTGTTTTGGGGGTGCAAATCTATGCGGTCGGTGGTAGCGAGCGGGCAGCACGATTAACTGGGATTAAAGTTAATCGTGTGTTGCTTTTTGTCTACGGCGTTAGTGGATTACTGGCAGGTTTGGCAGGAATCATGAGTGCCAGTCGTCTTTATAGTGCTACTGGCATGTTGGGTCAGGGCTACGAGTTGGATGCGTTCGCGAAGCGTGCGCCTAAGCGCATTCGCTGCTGTTATTCTGGGTGGAACCAGCTTTACCGGGGGTATTGGTACTATTGGGGGAACCCTTCTGGGTGCATTGATCATAGCTGTTCTCAACAATGGTTTGACTTTGTTGAACATGTCTTACTTCTGGCAACTAGTCGTCAAAGGACTGGTAATTATTGTGGCGGTGATCATTGATCGGCGCCGCAGACGTTCCCGACGATGAACATTCTCAGTACATCTACTAAATACAACCATGACCTCCACTACTACACGTCGTAAAGCCAACACATATTATGTCATCTTGATTGCTGGTGCTGCTGCCCTCGGCGGCTTTTTGTTCGGTTTTGACACTGCCGTGGTCAACGGCGCGGTTTTAGCTCTGGCAAAAGCCTTTCACACCAGTAGTTGGGTGACTGGTCTTGCAGTATCCCTAGCGTTGCTGGGATCTGCGGTAGGAGCCTTTTTTGCTGGACAGATTGCAGACCGTTATGGTCGAGTCAAGGCAATGGTGTTCGCTTCAGGATTGTTTACTATCAGTGCCATTGGCTCTGGGCTTGCCTTCACGATCTGGGATTTTATCTTTTGGCGACTATTGGGTGGGATTGCTGTCGGCGCTGCCAGCGTGATCGCGCCAGCTTACATTGCGGAGTGTTCTCCCACTCATTTGCGGGGAAGGCTAGGATCTCTTCAGCAACTAGCGATTGTAGTTGGAATTTTCATCGCCCTACTAAGTGACTACTTTATCGCTGTGTCAGCAGGTTCAGCAGAGTCGCCATTTTTGTTTGGGGTTGCAGCTTGGCGCTGGATGTTTTGGACAGCAGCCCCGCCAGCAGTGTTATACGGGATGGCGGCTTTTACGATTCCCGAATCCCCCCGCTACTTGGTTGCTCAAGGACGGGAACCAGAAGCTGCTAACGTTTTGACCAAGATTTTGGGTGGTAATGTGCTGGAAAAAATCGAAGAAATTCGGCAAACAGTGCTTCGAGAGCGCCAGCCTAAGTTTTCTGACCTGTTGGGGAGAAATGGCGGACTCCTCCGCATTGTTTGGGTAGGAATAGGTTTATCTGTACTCCAGCAATTTGTTGGTATTAATGTAATCTTCTACTACAGCAGCGTTTTGTGGCGAGCCGTTGGGTTTTCAGAAAAAGATTCCCTAACGATCACGGTGATCACAGCAGCCGTAAATATTATTACTACCCTGATCGCGATCGCCTTCGTGGATAAATTTGGTCGCAAGCCCTTGCTCATTATAGGGTCGTTCGGCATGACTGTGACCTTGGGGACCATGGCTGCTATTTTTGGAACCGCTCATCTCGATGCTGCTGGCAACCCTAATCTGAGCGGAAGTACGGGTATTGTGGCTCTTTTTGCAGCCAACCTCTATGTGTTTTGCTTCGGTTTCTCCTGGGGACCAGTGGTCTGGGTGCTGTTGGGAGAAATGTTTAATAACAAGATTCGAGGTGCTGCACTTTCAGTCGCTGCTGCAATGCAATGGATTGCGAATTTCTTAATTTCCACAACATTTCCTCCCATACTGCAATATTTCGGGCTGGGTGCTGCCTATGGTGTCTATACAACTGCGGCGGCTATCTCGCTGTTTTTCGTTCTCTTTTTTATTAAGGAAACCAAAGGAATTGAGTTAGAAGATATGTAATTGGCATCCAACTAAATACCAAATTGCATAAATTCATAGAGTTCTGTTCGTAGTTGCGCTGTCTTCGCGCTTAGCGCAACTACAAGCCTTTTTTAGGATACGAATTTATGAAATGCAGTACTAAGGTAACCGGGTGAAGCTAGGTTGGTTTAGATAGCTATAAACCAACCGAGAAACTTGACTAATAAAATCCCTTGCTCTGAGATCATCGAAAGGTCTTTTCACAAAAATCCCTGCCAAGTAACGCTTACCAGCTGGCAACTCAATGATACCTGCATCTCCAAGCAGAACCCCAAGAGTCCCTGTTTTGTGAGCAAATACCGCATCTTTACCTAGACCAGCTTGCAGCAAATGTTTGTTTTCTACATGACGCATTATATCCAAAACTTTAGATTGGCTTGTATTACTAAGCAACTTATTATTAGCAATGAACACCGACAGTCGCACCAAGTCTTTAGCACTAGTCGTATTAGTTCCCTTAAAGTCCCCTAGCAGATGACGAAGGACAGTGTTTTGCAGTCCCCAACTGCGAAACCGCTGATTTAACTTGGCGTTTCCACCTAAGCGATCAATAATCATATTAGTAGCGGTATTATCACTGATGGTAATCATCTTAGTGGCAGTTTCTAAAACACTCAGTCGGGTTCCTACAGGTTTGTCTTGCAATACTCCCGAACCTTCCGCTTCAGCTTTCAAATCACGCCGTAGCACTAAGGTTTCATTCAGCTTAACTTTGCCAGCATCTACGTCCTGAAACAAAGCAATCAGAATAGGAAACTTAATGGTGCTAGCAGCAGGAAAAACCTTTTCCCCATAGATGTCTAAATAGTTACCTGTCTGCAAATCTAGGAAAAACATTCCTGGTGAGAGGAAACTGTAGCGAGCCATCAATGTTTTAACTTGAGAGTTGAGCAGCAGCATTTGTTTGCCTAAAGATACAATCCCAGCAAAGGTCGAAATATCGCCGACGTGGACGGGAATCTTCTCTTCATCTAGCTTGGTGTTTGAACCTAACCCTGGGGATTCGTTCACAGCGACACGGTCAATTGATGAGAACTTGACCACCCAGTGGGAGGATGAATCTCCTCTAAACAGTAAGTTTTTGGAGTCAACGGTGTAACCAGGTGCTAATTCAATCACCAATCTTGTCGTGCTGGCGTCAACCTTTCCAACCCGAATCTCCTTAACTGCTGATCTAAAACTTTCATGGACTGTATTATCGTTTAGATTAGTTCCCGGTAGGTCAATGACAAGTCTGGTTGGGTTGTTAATCAGAAAAGCTCTCGGTTGAACTCCAGAATCGGTGGTTAAGTCTAGCTGATTTTGAGCGGGGTCAAAATGCCAAGATTCCAAGCTGGCGGCTTTTGCAGGAGTTGATAGCAGCACAATACTGATAACGCTAAGTAGGAAAAAGCGTACTCTCATCCGTGTTATTTTTGAGCAACAGTAGAATTCGCATGCACAGATTTTCCGCGTTTTCCGTGTCTTGTCCGGAAGAAAATCTCATGTTTAGCGTAAGTAAACTCGATCAAATACGCATCCTTATTGGAAAACAGTATCTAGGTATTAGATAGCCAACACGCAATTTTTGTTCCTATTTCTGGGTAAGGAAGGCAATAATGACTGAACCAGAACTATTTGATCTGATTGAATTACTGATCTATTTGCCTGAAGATAATCTGTGTGCAGGAGTGCAAGGGACAATCGTAGAGTGTTACCAATAATTGGCAAGGTTTAGTCAACAGTAGACACAAGGGCGTTGAACTACCTGAAGGTGT
>CAZZXJ010000542.1:0-4922 GCA_964657905.1 uncultured Stigonema sp. | reverse complement strand
GCCCAATGCCCAATGCCCAATGACTAATGACTAGTGAATGTGACTTGCTTAACACTTTCCAAACTTCCTAAAGGTTTTGGTTCCTTCTTATTTTCCGAAACCAATATAGCACCAGCATTACCAGAACGGATAGTCAACTCTTTTTTTGCTGTCCAGGTTCTGCGTTCTCCCTTATTTAAAGTTCCCACAAATGCTGTTTTGCCATCCACTTTCACTTGCAGCCATGATTTGTCTTGAAGCTCTATTGCAACTTCGACGATTGAAGCTGTGGCGGTTGTGGGGGATACTGTTGAGGTTGGGGTGGATGCTATGGGTAATGATGCTACGGGGGTAGGTACTGTTTTTTTTGTGGAAATTGTCTGTCTTGGAGTGGATGCTACGGGTAATGATGTTACAGAGGTAGGTACTGTTTTTTGTTTAGCGGCGCTTGGGGAAAGTTGACTCTGACCATGAGAGTCTGCTGTACGTCGGGGATTGAGTATATAAAACAGTCCAAAGGCTGCCACAGCTAATAATAGGATGTAGGGGACAGCAAGAGGTATGTATATATTCGGTTTTTTACTTAAATTCTCTTGATGCTCTTCGGGTTTTGGAGGGGAAAAAATAGTTGCAAAAGTTTGTGCTAAAGCAGCACCATCCAGTCCTACAGCATCTCCATAGTGGCGAATGAATCCTTGAACATACACAGGCTCGGGCAATTCTTCAAATCGCCCTTCTTCTAGAGCTTGTATGAAAGCTGGGCGAATCCGTGTGTGAGCAGCTATTTCATCTATACGTATCGATTTTTCTTGTCGTACTTGTCGTAAATGTGCAACTATTTCCTTTAATTGCTCCTCTTGAGCCTCATTTAACAGCTTCACTGTCTTCTCCTAATGTCTACTAGTGTTTAATATTTAATAAAGAAATTACTTAAAGGCATGTACATTTACTCACTCATTTATTAAATTTATTGTAAATCATTTTTTGATAAATAATTCATGATTTTGAAAAGCTAAAGCTGCTGAGTTAGGCTAATATTATTGTATTTAAAAATACTTGCATGGAGACAACAAAGCTGCAATATCCAATCAGGTTGTTGTTCTTGCTACTCTTGGGGGTAGGAGTGGTTGCAGCGCTTGGCTACAGTGCTGTATGTATATTTATTTTTTTTCGGCAAACTCGATTAATCTTTTTTCCGTCTCCGATCATCCAAACTACACCAGAATCTTTTCATCTCCATTCCCAAGAGGTCTGGTTACCTGTGCCAGTTGCATCTGGCAAAGTGGAACGCATTCACGGTTGGTGGATAAGAGCAAACCAATCCGATGCCAAGGTCATACTGTATCTGCACGGGAATGCTATGAACATTGGCGCAAATGTTGATAGCGCAAATCGGTTTCATCAACTAGGGTTTTCTGTTTTGCTGATTGATTACCGGGGTTACGGTCGCAGTGAAGGCGGTTTTCCTAATGAACAACGGGTTTATCAGGATGCAGCCACAGCTTGGAATTATTTGGTACACCAGCGACAGATTTCACCTAACCAAATTTTTATATATGGACATTCTCTGGGAGGTGCAATAGCCATTGATTTGGCAGTCCAACACCCAGACGCCGCTGGATTAATTGTGGAAAGCTCTTTTACCTCAATCCGGCAGATTGTTGCTTATCGGAACATTTTTTCGATGTTTCCAGTCGATTTAATACTGACACAGCGGTTTGAATCGATTAAGAAAGTGCCAAATTTAAAAGTGCCAGTTTTATTCATTCACGGAACCGCCGATGTGACCGTGCCGGCTTTTATGAGCCAAGATCTGTATGCTGCCGCACCCGAACCGAAAAAGTTGTTTCTCGTTCCTGGCGCAAGACATAACAACGTAGCAGACGTTGCTCCTTCTCAATATCTGCTAACAGTACAGTCTTTCGTCCATTTCATTTCCATCTCTAACAGACATGAACACAAAACCACCCCGGAATAATTCGTAATTAATTTGTTAATTACGAAGCGTGTATTACACACCATTATCTGGTAATGGTGGGCATTGCCCACCCTACAAAATCATCTATGGTATACGAATGATTTAGGATTGTTATAATTAAATAATTGAAAGTTAAAAATCGTTTTATAAAATACAGGCAAGCATTTTTGCTTGTTATTACATGCATATCAAATGTGTGCCAGCTAAGAAAAAATTGATAATTAGCAATTAGTAATTAGCAAATATTACTAATATTCAAATAATGTCCATTGACAAAAAGATGGATAATTTTTCATCAATTATTTTTGGGTAATTTTTCTTAATTTAGAGAAAAAAATGATACTAAAACCATCCGGACTAGCTAGTAAATTTAAGAATAAATTACAGATAACTATCCTTTGTTCAACAGCCTCAGGAGGCTTCTAATCATGGCTATGACACCTGTGTACTTTTTATCAATTCCTGGTGGCAATACTTCTATTGAAATTTCTCAAGATGAATTGCGATCGCTCTTAGGTGAAATAGAAACTAAATTGCATAAAAGTAAAGTTTATCGCCAGACTCTGGCTACCTTGCGCTCTTTACTAGAACCCTCATCTGAACAAGCCAATGTTTTGTTGAAAGCTGTCAGCAGAGAAGCCATCAGTGTGGCATTTCAGCAATTCCTGCAAACAGATCAAAAAATGGTAGAGAATAACCAACAGGCAGACAACCAGAGTGAAACAGCAGCTATTGAACAAACAGATTCTACTGATTTATCACAGTGCTTAACTAGTCTGAGCAACCAAAAATATACAACCGCAACTATTAGCAAAGTCATTCCATCAAAATCTGATGTAGTGGCAAATACAACTGACATAAGCGTGAAAGGCAAAAAAAATAGTCCCACAACCAAAACATTGAGGAGGTGGCTTAACAAGTTGAATAAAAAATCGTTGGCAGCTGAACAAGCAAAGCAAATGGCAGCCGAACTGCGTTTAGAAACTCTGCGTCAAATCGGTCAACAATTACGGCAAGCTCGTGAGTTCCAAGGTTTTTCTCTGAGCGAACTTAACGATTATACTCACGTACAAATTCAATACATGGAAGCTGTGGAAAATGGCAACTGGGAGTTATTGCCAGAAGAAGTTTTTGTTCGTGGCTATATCCGTGTGATGGGCAATGCCTTGGGACTAAATGGCACAGCTTTAGCTGCTTCTTTACCAGCAATCGAGCCGATCAAATCAGTTTTGCCCTCTTATTATCAGTCTCAAAATAAGTCTCAAAATATTTCCGGATTGGCATTAAAACTACATCCCATACATTTGTATGTAGGTTATACGGCTCTTGTAGCTGGCGCACTGTCCGGTTTATCAGTTATAGCTCAGCAAACTTCTTCCAACAAACTAATTCATTCAGAAGCGGTTACCCGATCTTCTTCATTCACCCAGTCATTGGAAGATAAAAAACCAAATACTCAACCGGGGCTACAGTCTAGTAGTGCTGGTGTCACTGTCGGACGTGATATTTCTCCACCGGAGGCGCTTTGAGAATTATGAATTATGAATTATGAAACTTTTTTATAATTCATAATTCATAATTTACTACTCTTCTTCTGCCAAGATGGTGTAAATCTCGCGTTTGACGCGGCTCAGAATTTCACGTACTCTGCTCACTTTGTCTGCATTGCGACTGTGAGCAACCTGCATGACAGCTGCACCCACATCAGCGATCGCTTTTTTCAATTCAATCAACTGATCGGGTCTGTTTCCCCTTTCCATCCAAGGGAGGCGATCGCCTTGGGAGGCGAGTAATTCTCTACCACTTTCTGTAATGGTGTATACCCGCTTGCCTTCTAGCTGCTCACTGGTAAGATAACCTCCTTCCTCCAGCAACTGTAGTGTGGGGTAAACCGAACCTGGGCTGGGTTTCCAGAAACCGCCGTAACGCGCCTCTAACTCTTTGATCAACTCGTATCCATGCCGGGGTTGCTCTGCAAGTAACGCCATCAGGATGTATTTTATATCACCACGGGGAGTCCGTTGCTCATCTTTCCAATCTCTGCCACGGTGACCGTGCTTCCCTCTGTGCGGCTTCTCGTCATATTCTGATGCAAAAAAGTGATGATGATGTAGATCTGGGAACATGGTTGTTTCTCTCAAACGCTCGTAATTCGATTATAGACCTATCGCGATATATCGTTAACAAAACTTAACGTAATAGACAAACAGGGACGCACACTCACATGTGACCCTAATCTCGCTCCCAAGTCATTGAGGTGGCACTGGAATTGTTGCGGTGTCGAGAATGAGAGGAGGCTTACCGTGAGGCATCTGCTGAAGTTGACTCAGCTTGGTTCGTGACCGTTGCAGATGGCTTGAAAGATGAATCGCAGTTTCATCAATCTCAAGACAGCGATCGCCAACAGTACTGACTACTTTCTAACCTTCAATATTTGAAGATTTTGTCACCAATTTACTGAGATACTCACAAATTCTCTTAGAGATCAAGCACACTGAAATTCAATTCGACTTTCATACACTCTCCACATAATGATGTCTTTAAGCCAATACGGTTCAGTTAAGATAATGTATCTACCGTCAACTCCTGTAGAGACGCGATCTGGCACTTCGTGCCGCAACGAGAGGCGCGTCTCTACACACTTGAAATTCCTACCGAGCAGCCCTAACTGAACCGTATTGGTCTTTAAGCGGCATATGGTAGAAACAATATATTCCTTCCTTATTAATATCATTTATGCGATGTTCTACATCCGCTGCTCAACCTGTAGCAGTAATAATAATTCCCACAAAAATACTTTCTCTATAAGAGTGGGTCTTTAAAGTAACCAAATTGCTCTGGAATAAACTTTTGCTTTTCTATTTTAACCCTAACTGCTGCATCTTTCCCCCTGATACATTCTTATAGCAATCCTAAATGATTTGTGAAAAATTTTAAGTGGTGTAGGGTGGGCACTGCCCACCAA
>CAZZXJ010000541.1:0-4942 GCA_964657905.1 uncultured Stigonema sp. | reverse complement strand
TATTCTCAACAAGGCGAGAGAAACCCGGTTTCTCCATTCCTCAATTACCCTTAACCGAACTGTATTGAGTTAATAAACCAAGACTATCGTTTGAACAACAAAGAACATTTGTTCAGTGTTAATGACTCCATCTATAGTTCAGTAAAACTCACTTTTTACAAGACGGTTATATATAAGTCATGGAATCCCTGACCCTGTTATGCCAAACGCTTTTACTTTTTGGAGCAAGTCTCCTCGCAGGTGCTCTCAATGGAGTTGCCGGAGGCGGTAGCTTTATTTCCTTCCCAGCCCTCTTGTTTGCGGGTCTACCATCCGTTAACGCCAACGCTACGAACAATACCGTCACTTGGGTCGGTTACCTGGCAAGCATTCGCGCTTACCGCAGTGACTTTTCGATTCAGCGTCAAGAACTTCTCATCCTAGGGAGTGTGAGCTTAGTGGGCGGTGCGATCGGTTCTCTACTACTTTTATGTACGCCACAAACCCTGTTTACAAAACTGATCCCTTACCTGCTGTTGATCGCGACCGGATTGTTTACCTTTAACCCAGCGATCGCAACCTGGTTGCACCATCGTTCAGTCGCCTCTAAAACTTCACAATTGACGATGATTACTGCTGGACTGCTACAGTTGCTAATAGCTACCTACGGCGGATTCTTTGGTGGGGGTTCTGGCATCCTGATGCTGGCGATGTTTACGGTGATGGGAAAGAAAGATATTCACGCCATGAATGCGCTCAAAACTTCACTCAATGCCTGCATTAATGGCGTAGCGATGATCGCTTTCATCCTTGCAGGCGCAGTAGCTTGGCCGCAGGCTATCTTAATGTCTCTCGGCAGTTTATTGGGTGGTTACTGGGGCGTTCACAATGCTCGTAAGCTGAAACCATGCTTGGTGCGTCGTTTCATTATCTTGGTTGGTTTCAGTATGACCCTCTACTTTTTCCTCAAAAGTACGTGATACTTAGGATTGACGCATCAATAATTGCTCGAAAGCCTGAGAATGCCCCTGTAGGAAAACGTTGTCGATGACGCAACAGCACGAACGGTAACACCAGTTGATCTAGAGCGATCGCATTCTGCGCTCCCGTGAGCGTAATCGAACGGAGTGTATTCAGCTGTAGCTCTTTGGCAATCATCATCTCAGAAATAGCCGCCGCAGCTACTCCACGAGCTACGGCAGCTTTGATCATATAGCACTTCTCAGTTGTGTGCAATACGCTGTGTAGAGACGCGAAATTTCGCGTCTCTACATTTATTTTTTGAACGTGTATCTGATTCAAATGAGAACCGCTATAGAACCACTCTTCATCTCCACAATCACGTTCAATTCCGTTGGCTCAATGCCCCATTGCCTGAGCAATTGTTCAAACCGCTGACGGGTACCCGATCCGGCTTCACGCATCACCCAAGCAGTTGTTGTCAGTGCTGCGACTGGCTGAACGCTCTGATTGAACCAAGGGTGAAATTGCCCGACAACAATTCGTAAGCGGTGACTTCCCACAACCTTTTCACACAGAGCCTCTGTTTCTCTTAATTGAACTTCCCCTTCGACTAGTCCCAAGTCAAACAATCCAGCCACAACCCCAGCGCTAATTTCTTGGGTATTCCCCAAGGTGCAATCCAGTCGAATCCCAGGATAGTGGTGTCTGAACTGGCTAATAAAGTGGGGAAGCCAGTAATTACCGATTGTCTGGCTGGCTCCTAGCTTGAGTGAACCCTGTTGTAGGTTGTTGAACTCAAGTAATCCTCGTTCAGCCAAATCGACTTGCTCAAGGATTTTCTGTGCTTTTTTTTGCAGCATTCTACCTGCGTCTGTTAGCTCAACTCGCCGCCCAATCCGATGGAACAGCTTGACTTGATACTGCTTTTCCAGACTTTGAATTGCTACGCTGACAGCTGGTTGAGAGATGTAGAGTGCGTCGGCTGCACGGGTGAAATGCAGATGCTGGGCTACTGCTAGAAAGATCTGTAACTGGTCAAGGGTCATCCTAGCCATCTATATCTCCAAGCGAGTTACTTAGATTTTAGATGGATGCCTAAACCAGGAAGTCAGCCTCCTGAGTTAGGCATCCATCTAAGCAGCATATAATTTTCGTTAGAAAGTTAACTAAGCTTTTACCTAATGCGACAGTCGTTCTAAGTAATTCCATTGACTTTTTCAAGATATGAGCCGACCACTAGCCGCGTACGCTTGCAACATTCTGAAGAAGCACATGGGCTGGAAATTCCAAAACCCTTAGTGTATTAGGGTTATAAAATGTGCATCTTAGGAGTTAGGATTTGGTCTCCCATTTCATGCCATCCTTGAAGCTATGCAAAATCGGCATAGTAAACAACCCCCATCCCAAACCCGTCATCAACCCAAAGGGCATGACAACGTAATTATTAAAACTCCACAAACCCAAAACTTGAGCTGCCAATTCCAGGGGGTAAGCCATCATCAGCACACTAGCAAACGCCGCACCAGCCCAGCCATACTGAGTTAACCAGTAAAAACCTTTACCACCAGTTGCCCCATACAGCAAGCGAGTCATCAGCAAACCCGTCACAGTACCGTAGCAACGCATACACACAGCCATGATAAACGGCGATGCCAACGCAACCCCCATATCCGGTTGCGGACACACATGGTTACCCATGAAATAAATAATATCCGCAATTAAGGGTAACATAAGTAACCCAGACGCAGCCAGGAAAGGAGCCGCCAGTGGTCCTACAACCATCCCCGCCAACAGGATATCAGCAATCACACTCACCCAACGAATTTGTAGCCGTCCTTGGATCATTTTTCCTTCTCTCCTTTGCGCCTCTAAGGTGGGCATTGCCCACCCTACTTACTTTGCGCCTTTGCTACTTTGTGCGTGAGGCTTTCCTAAACCACCTTAGCAGTATAGGGACTCGTCAACGTATCCAACTGCTGCACCAACAGACTGAGGAATAACCCCACATCTGTTACCACACCAACCGATTCTACCGAACCGCGATCGCTTAACTTGGTCACTACAGCTGGATTGATATCCACACACACTATCTTCACCCCAGCAGCAGTCATATTGCCCACACCAATAGAGTGGAGCATACTAGACAGCATCAAAATCATATCTGTACCCTTCAATAACTGGGCATATTCAGTTTGTGCTTTGATTAAATCCATTTCGGTATCAGGCAAAGGACCATCATCCCGAATAGAACCAGCAAGGCAGAAAGGAATATGATTGTGGACACACTCATACATGACGCCACTCGTAATCACCCCAGCCTCCACAGCTTTAGCAATGCTACCGTAACGGCGGATGGTGTTAATTACCTTCAGGTGATGGCGGTGTCCACCGCGTACAGCGATCCCCCGCTGCATATCCACTCCCAGGGAAGTGCCCATCATTGCTTGCTCAATATCGTGGACGGCGATCGCATTCCCAGCCAGCAACGCCTGTACATATCCTTGTCTAATCAGTTGCGCCAAGTGATCGCCGCCTCCAGTGTGAATCACTACTGGTCCTGCTGTGACAACTACTTTACCACCCGAATCCCGAATCTTACGTAACTCCCAAGCCACTTGCTCGACGACCAATTCCACGCGCCGTTCGCTGGAAACACCCGCCGACATAAAGCTAAATTCCTGGATGTTGCGTTGTTCACGTAATTCAGGTTTGCGGACGGTGCGGATACCTAGCACATCCACAACTACCATGTCTCCCACTTCTAAATCGCGTAGTAATTTACACTGTGCAAAAGCACCGTTGTCAGTTTGGGTAATGGCGATCGCTCCATCCATCCGCTGATTGTACACCTTCACCCACTTACCATTAATCCGCACCTCTGTAGGATAAATCGTGGTGACGTAGAAATCATCAGGAGAGACTCCTGGTTGAATCACAGGTTCTAGCTTGGCATCCCGCTCATCTTGGGGCAAATCCACTGCACCCAAGTCAATCAACTGCGATATGATTTCTTCCATCACCTGATGGGAAGGAGCTGACACCTTCACCTCTGCTTCTGAGGTACTTTGCCGCTGCTCTCCCAATTGGAAATTCAACACTTGGAAGCTACCACCGTTGTCTATAATTAAATCCAGAGAGCGGTTAATCAAGCCAGAATCGAGCAAGTGTCCTTCTAGGCGAAGTATGCGACTTTCTACCGACACATTCGCATGAACTTCTGAGCGTACTGGTTCCGTCACCCGCAGTGTTAGGCATTTAGCCGCGCCTCCCGCTTTGAGAAATTCGTTAAGCGGCGTTTCAATGATTTGGAACCCAGCATCTGCAAGGCGTGCTTTCAGCCCTTGCGAAGCTTTATTCATGACGACGATGTGATCCACATTCACCGCATTACAGGCGAAGTTCACTGCATCGGCTTCTGCTATCGCTATCCGCTTGTCTTGTGATACCCGCATTTCAATCAAGCGGTTCGAGTAGGAATCAAACGCGCCTGGATAGTACAGCAAATAACCGTTTTTTAGGGGACAGAAACAAGTATCGAGGTGATAGAAGCGCTCATCTGTCAAGCGCAACGACAGCACCTCAATATCTAGCCATTTTGCCAGGTAAGGGTGTGAGTCTAATTCTGAGCGGAAGCCATATCCAGCCCACAACCAGCGTCCTTCCCGATCTAGGAGTGCGTCCCCTGCGCCCTCAAAAGGCAAGTCTTTGGGTAGTTCATGGACTGTATACCCATTTTCCTCAAACCACTGTTTGAAGTAAGGCTCCTCTCCCTGACGCTCTTTGTGTAAAAAGCGACTCAGGACGACAGTCTGACCTAAGACCAAACCAGCGTTGGCGGTAAACACCATATCAGGCACACCTTTGTGAGGTGTCACCAAGTCTACAATTGCGTGTTCTTTGAGAATGTGGTGCAGTTTTTCCCACTGCTCGACGGCGCGATCGCGTGATGATTTGTGAATATTCCCTTCCATCCAGGGATTAATCACATAGTCCACATCGT
>CAZZXJ010000540.1:0-4949 GCA_964657905.1 uncultured Stigonema sp. | reverse complement strand
TTGAAAAAGCTAATCAGATTGAAAAATTGGAGCGACAACTCATGGAGTCTCAATCGAAAATTGCTCAACTAGAACAAGAGAATAAGCAGTTTTCAGCGCCATCCGAGACACAACAACCACCGCAACCACAAGCCGAAGTTTCCCCGAATGACGATACTCTTGAAGCAAAAATAGAAGCAATGGTTGCCAAAGCGCTACAAAAGCACCTACCGCAACAAGCGATACCAGTGCCTACCCCACAGTCAGATGAACCAGTCGCCACAGTCACCAAAGCACTAAAAACTAAGCCAGAGCAACCAGAGAAAGATTGGGAGTCTATACCCAGTGAGGAACTGAGAAATTCTAAAGCTAGGGGTGCAACTGATGAGCGAATCTACCGCGCTTTCAAAGCAGCATGCAACTACAATGACGCACAACCAAGCAATGACCAAAGATGGTTTATCGGCAACGTGACCTTACGCGATTTGTCAGGCTGCAACGGCATGCTGGTAAAAAGCTGGATGGAGCGTCACCAAGTTTCAATCGCTGATCACAACCAAAAATACAGTTTAGGGCAGTACCATAACAAGCGACATAAAGGGGTAGAGGTCAGCGATGTGATTCAGTGGTAGTGAAGCTTTTCTACTGCCATACACACACCCAGCCAACGTACAATCCTGAGAGTAGATAGAAACCATGATCAATTGCCCTCGTTGCTTTAATAAATTAGAAAGCGCTGATATCAAATCTGAATCATCATCCCCTAATCCACACGGTAATGGCGAGGGAGAATTCAAATATGACTATACTTGGTACTGGTGTACTGCTTGCCTATTCACGTGCAAAAATATACCATTTTGATGCTAGTAGTATCGCATACAAGCATTAACTAAATTTCCTCAGTATTACCCCATCTGGATGTCATCCAGATGGGGTAATTATATATAAAAATCAACCGACAGGGTAAAGCGGAAATGCTTACAAAGTCAACATTCTCCCCACATTACCCAATAAAGTTAAAAAATACCCTACAAACACCTAAATGGCTTGCCTATCAGAAGCTGATTTAAAAGCGCTAGCTGCTCACCATATAAAAACGATGCAGCAAAATGTTATCAATCAAAAAACTAGGCTCGACGAGCTTAAAAAAAGTTACCCGATTGAGTCAGACCCATTGAAAAAGGACGAAATTAAAAATGCCATAGAAACTTTGGATTTCCACCTAAATGGGAACTTAGACAGGTCTACTCTGGAAACCGAAGCTGATAGCTTAAAGTCTAGCGGAATTAACCCAGCTAGACTGGCTAAGCTTGAAAAAGTTTTATCGAGTAGCCGCGACAAAATTGTAAAAGACCCTGATGTGTTGCCTGCTGAAAATCGTATTAAAGTTTTGGAGGAATTGTATACCAAGCGTCCACACTTCACTTTTACTGATACTGCTCATGGTACTGATAGCACTGGCGCTAACGTCGCTAGACATGCCAACATTTTCGGCAGTGTAACTTATGATCATTTAAAAAGTATCGGACAAGACCAGGCTGCTGCCGATTTAGCTTTGAGATCCATTTCTATGGTGAACTTATCAAAGCAACAAACTAAAAACCCAAAGGACTACATAAACGTAAGCGGTTCACTCGTTAAAAACGTTATCGCTGACGTAATCGAACACCACCATGTTTTCAATAACGTATACTTAGACGACAACGGGCGAGTCGCTCCTAATTCTGTTCGATTTAGCTATGACAGTAACACCAATAAAATTGTTCTAGACGTAATACCTGAATACTGGAATTCGGCTAAACACGGCAGAACTACACAGTTTATAGAACTTTTAGAAGGTTCTCACAGTGGTCACGACCCTGTGACTCATATACATTTTTATACGTTTAATGCGAGTGAGTCTGATACTATTATCGATAAAATAAAGTCTAAATTACCTGAGATAGTAACCGCAAATTCTAATAGAATACCCAGGCTTGAGGCTAGCTTAGACAGGTTAAAATTACAACTTAAGTCGCCACATGTATATGAGAAGCAGTTGCTAGATAAAATCGACGAGCATAACAACAAAATAACTGAGCATAAAAGCACTGTTGCTAAGCATACGACACCCGATAAGAACGGTAAGCTCATCAAGAAGAAAAGCCTGAGTACCGCAGAAGAATCCGAACTAGATAACTCACGGTCTGAAATTAAAACGCACACTGGACATCTTGATAAACTAACTAGAGAATTAACCCAACATAGAAAACTAGCCAGCGCGACTAGAGATATCGCCGACCTTCAAAAGCATATATCAAGCTTAAAAGCTGACAGTGATAAAATAAAATTAAATGTTAAATTTCCCAATGAAGTTCATAGTACGAAACAGGAAGCTAGGGACGCACGTGATGCTTTGGAAGCTGAAATACAAACCAAAAAACTAGATCTAAAAAACCTACAAGACTTTCTTAGATCTAATGGATCGATACAACAGCAAATTTCAGATACACAGCGTAAGCTTACAGAAGCTCAAATTTTATCGAAAGTAACTGAAAAAGACATGATTGACCTATTCCATAGCACAAACGGGTTTTTTGATTTTGATAAAGGGCATGAGGAAAGTACCGATTACTCCAAGTCTAAACCTAAAATGAACACTCAAATTCACAAGCACAATGCTAGACAAGCACTAGCAGACTATAAGTCGGTAGCCGATATTGAAAATTTAGCTAAAAAGCACTACAATAGTAATTTATTATACAACCTATTCGGCATAGCTGAAAAACTGGCAGGTAACATATAATGCACCATTTTTATGTGAATCCATACGGGACTCCGTTGAAAATAGTTTTCAATATGATCAGAAATGGTAGGTATTGGTACAACAGTGACGGCAGATATATCGGCGTGAAGTTTGACCATGCTGGCTACCCTGAACGCGACAACGAGATATCACTAGGCAGCGTTGACATAGCAGAACTCGATCCTGAACATAGGTCATACCTATGGCAGTGCCTAGAGCTAACTGATCCAGAGGGAACCAGCAGTTATAGTTAGCATGGGGTCACGGCAGACTTAGACTCGATTTTAGGTATGGTGTCTGGTATAGAAATTCGATAGCCTAAAGGTTCATGATGTAAAAACTGCTGGATATTATGGGAATCCTAAAAAAAGTGACTTATCCCATAGCAGGCTAACATTTATCCGATATGACTCAGCTAGGTTTAGTAGAATTAGCGAAACAAGGCGATCCACAAGCCATTGCGGCACTTATAAATCACCAGCTTCAGCCTAAAGGTATTCTTGCAAAAGCTAATACTATAAAAGGTTGTCTACAAATCATTTTTGAGGCGACAGAAGTACCTCCCCAGCAAGTAATTGCTAATTATATTTATACAGCTATAAGCAAGTTAAAAGCACCTTCTATAGAGAAGGTAATAATTTATGGAAAGCAAACTGGTAATGATTTTCCAGTTTGGCAGCAAGAATTTGACTTTTTCAATTCTCAATCGTTAAATGATAAACAGCCAAAAACTTTGTCTGATCAGGCAATAGATCCAAGTATACCTAAAAATAATCAATCTATTGTTCAATCAACACACGTCGTAGTCCAACCCGTTGTACAACACGAAATGCAAATTAGTTGCCCAAAATGCGGTTCTACTCAAATTACTTCAAATAAAAAAGGCTTTAACGTTGGTCAAGCCTTGGTTGGAGGATTGGCAACTGGAGGACTTGGGCTTGTTGCTGGTTTGTGGGGGAGCAATGAACTACGCCTCAATTGTTTAAAATGCGGAAATCGCTGGAAACCAAGAGCATGAACCTGCTTGAGAATATTTAGCTACCCTTAGTGTTCATCTGCTGTATCACCGAAGTTTTTACAATTCTGATTCTGTAATTACATTACCACACCCACCCTATTCAAACATAAGGTGGCTTTAAGCTGCCTGACCCACAACCCACAGATCGCTACAACCTCTTAGAAGCCGATTCTAGAACTTTCCTGACGTAGACTCTATGGCTGATATAGAAACTGTTTCAAGCGATATTTGACGAGCGTTTTATGACTCAGAAAATTCTAACAAGAAGTCTTGTGAAGACTTTTTGATAAACATACGTATTTTTTCTGTTATCAAATGTCTATCTTAATAGATAACTTTTAGTATATGAAATGAGGAATCAAAAATGTATCAGAGGTGTTTTACTCGAAATATAAAATATTTAGTCGCTATAGCTTGCCTCAGCCTAACTCTTGTTTCATGTGGGAAAACTCAACCTCCAGAAGCTAAAGAAGCAATTGCAGCTTTTCAGAAAATAGACAGTCGCGTCGAATTAGGAATTAATTTAAAAGATTATTTAGATCAAGTCGCTGATGCTAAATTAGCTCTAGAAAAATACAAAGCACTCCCCAATGCTGAGCAGAAAATTGTTGCTGATTTAAACTTAGCTTTAATTGCTCACATTTCGGCTTTGGATTTTTGGAATTGCAAAATTGAAAACAGTAGCGACATCTCAATAGCACAGTGCCAAACACAAAAGTTAGAAGATCTTGCGGATAAATATTCAGAAGTCAAAAGTTATGTTGAAGAGCTTAAGAATAAGAATCCTGAGCATTTGAATGGCAGCGTCTTTTATTACATTGAAGATAATAGAGTGCTGTCACCTATTTGGAACGAAGCTAAAAAAGAGACTACTTTAGCTCAAAATGTTTTAAATATGTAGTTCTGGAACCAAATGGGACAACACCCCACACCCACCACACCCCACCACAAGCCCCTACACTTCGATTCTAGGGGCTTTATGCTGCCAAATAACCTATCTACCGTACAAGCACCCAACCAGGCTTACAGCCCATTCTAGAGCCGATACCAGTCCGAATGTGTGTAGGCAGCCCCAGACCCCAGTTACAAACTCCACAGTGGTGTGTGGTGTGTGGTGGGGTGGGGGTGATTTTTGAAGTGAGACAGGGTCTGAGACAGGGTGAGACA
>CAZZXJ010000539.1:708-4954 GCA_964657905.1 uncultured Stigonema sp. | reverse complement strand
TTTTTCCAAAAGCTTGATTAGCTCTTTTGGTTTAAGAGAAGGGATATTTTTAGGCATAAACCTTTCTTAATTCATAAGTCTCAGAATTTTGTTCCTCATCCTCTAACATCAAAAATTCATGCAGTTCTTCTATAGAAATAGGAGCGCTATAAATGTTAGTTACCGTCTGATAAACAGCTTGCAAAGACTCAATTGCATCCTTTAGCTTGCTAATTGCATTTTCTTGAGTATTTCCCTGTCCTACAAGTCCATTTTCTAGGCACAAAGCAACCCAGTAGCCTGCACTTTGTCTTAATACCACTGTGTAAAAGTCCATTAAAAAACCTAACCCTCGCGATTCACCTCGACAATCTCCGTATACTCAAACTCATTCGGACTTTGCCTGATTAAAGGATAGCGTTCCCTACCCAACTCAATATAATCCTGTTCGCAATCCGGCTTAGAAGAATAGTAAGTCAGCACATATTCCCTACCAATTATGTCTGTCATTTCTGCTTCTACTTCACCGCGCCACTGCGTCTTAGTAACTAACACAATCAACTGATTTGCCAATTTGGGAATTGTCTTGGCAATTTGCCGCCGAGAAATTACATCCAAACTGCCGAACGGGGAATCCATGACAATTGGGAAGGTGCTACTATCGGGAACCAACAGCATTTTTCTTTTTTCACTCCATTCTCGTACCCTATCCATAATACTGGCGATAAAAGATAAACTGAGAATTTGATTCTCTCCTGTAGAAGCTGCAACTGGCATTTCTAAACCAGCGGTATTTTCCACCAGCGTCAGTTCATATTTTTCAGTAATTTTAGGAACGTAAGGCGTAAATGAAATTTCACTGAATATCTCTTGCACCCGCTTTTCTAGTTGCAAGCGAAACTGCTTTTCTTGAAGTTCTCTTACGTTCATCAACCGTTCAATTGCATCTTGAGTTGCAGCAATGCGCCGCTGCGCTAGTACTTGCCTTTCTTCGTTGAGTTTTTGCTTAGCAACTTGTTTACCCAAGCCTTCTAACTCAGTTTTAAAGTTAACAACTTGTTGCTGAGTAGCACCTTGTTCTAGAATTAACTGTTTGATTTTTTCTTCTATTTCATCCAAGCGCTTTTGTAGACTGCTAATTTCTTCATTTGCATCTTTCCGCAACCGTTCTTGAATATTATCTAACTCACCTTCAATTTGGGAGATAGTTTGCCTTAACTGATTAATCCTTGCTTGCTCTCTATCAACCTCTTGCCAAAAACTGACTGCTTGCTTGTCAATTTCATCCACTTGAGCGCTCATGCGGATAGCTGTTTCTTCCACCGCCGAAGAACCAGCTTTATCCAACAATTTTGTGACATTCTCGTGTGAGTGACTTCCCGCACCTAAATCTGTACCACAAATACAGCGTTTGGAGTTCAGTAAGTCATTGACAAATTCTCGCGAAATTCCAGAAGTTAACTTGCCTCCCTGCTTGAAATCATTCATAATTGCCCGAAACTCTCCTGTAGTTTCCGACAGCAATACAGTATAACCACGTGCAGAAATTGCTTTTTTTATTGCTTCCCTACTTTCTCTCAAATTTTCTTGGTTTGATGCTTTCTGTTTTTCTAACTCTTGTCGTCTTTCTTCTAATTCCTTGGCAGCGCTGAGTTCTCGTAAACGGTTACTTGTCTCTTTTTTAAAAGTCTCTTGGTATTCCAACTCTTGTTTAATTTCCGTTTGCCGTTTGGTGATGCGCTCAATTTCCTGTTCTATATTATTCTGCTGTCTCAAAAGCTGTTTAATTTCCGAATCCCCAATTGCTTTTAACTCATTTTCTAAACTTTTTTTCGCTTCCTTCAGGTGATTGATGGAACGGTTAATCACCTCTACACCTAAGAAAATCTTCGTAGCTTCGGCAATTTCAGCTTTTTTGTCAGAACGGACTATCTCTTCAATGCGCTCGCCGTCAAAGAAGAAATATTGATGTAAACTAGCAGGTAAAATTTGCCCAATCACTTCGTCTGGTTGCTGGGGTGGAAAATACCAACGTCCATCATCTCCAGCTACCTGCATCCGTAATTCTGTCTTGCCAACATTGAAGTCAGTTTGATTTTTATAACCCCGACACAGGCGTCTCACATTGTAGCGTTTACCGTCGTGTTCCCACTCTACCTCGACCCAACATTCCACAGCTTGCCCAATTTTTGCTTCAGCGATCGCACGTTTATTTACCAACTGTTCCGTCGATGCAAAAGCTGCACTAAATTTTTCATACAGCACCCAAGTAAATGCATTCAGCAGGCTGGTTTTTCCCGAACCATTATTGCCGTGAATAATCGTCGTGTTGTGAGCATCTCCTCCCGCCAGGATTATCTCCGGTGTTTTACCATAAAAAGAGCGAAAGTTGCAAAGCTTAATTGAAGCCAGCTTCATTGCACCGCTTCCTTCACAATTGTCAAAATATCATCATTAATATGGCTGTTAATTTTCTTATCTATTCTGCTTTTTTCTAATTGCCAGACCCGCTCAATTATTTGCTGCACTTCCGGTGAAGCGCTGGTAATTGGCTCTTGAACATCATCGATATTGCTTTCCTTGGTCATATTGCTTTTAAAGTTTATTTTTTCTCTATCCTACCCTTCTGTAATCTCGCAATCAACCGTAAATGCACCGTTACAAATCTTAAACTTATTTGACGCCAAGGCGCAAAGATGTAGAGACGCGCCTCTCGTTGCGGCACGAAGTGCCAGATCGCTTCTCTACAGCGTCTTTGGGTGCGACTTAAATATCCAATAAACCATATCGCTTTTGTAAATGGAATAGTTTCATCCTGGCTTCACCTGCATTGTCAGCCAAATCGGCAAACTCGACAAATCTAAGTAATTCCTTTCGCAGCAAATTACGTTCCACTTCTAGAGTTTTCCTGTCTAAATCTGGAGGTAAGACAATCATGTCAAATATGGTGGCGCGTTCCTTACCTGGTGCAGAACGCAAAACTCGTCCGCGTCGCTGGATAAACTGACGGGGATTACCAGAACTTGCCAAAATCACAGCAGTCTGAATTGCCGGAATATCTACTCCTTCATCTAAACAGCGAATTGCTACCAAACCTTGCAATTCGCCGCTTTCAAATTGACGACGCAAAACTTCCCGTTCTTCTAAGGTTGTTTGGGCGGTGTAGGTGCTGACTCTATAACCCAGTTCTACCCCTAAAATTTTGGCGACGGCTTTAAGTTGGCGCAAGCTAGAACGTCCCACTTCTTGTGAACCATCACTGCAATAGAAAAGTGTGTGAGTCGTTTCTCGGCGAGTTGTCATTAACTCACGCAAAGCATTTAACTTATTTTCCGCCGCACCGATTAACCTTGCTCGCTGCATCAACAAAGGCTTTAAATCTTCATGGTCTTCTGTAGAGACATTTTCCCGGTCCCGATACAGCAACGCCCGTCCAATTTTTTCAGTTATTTTGGCGTAGGCGCGGCTTTCTGTTTCTGTTAATTCCACTAATATGGGATAGTAAAGGTAATGCACCAAAGCACCTTGAGTAATGGCATCTCTCAAGGTGAATTCAGGCTGGAGAACTGGACCAAAATAATCAAATAAAGATTGGGTTCCACCTTCATCAAAATACCTTTCTGGTGTTGCAGACAAAGCCAGTCGCAACCCAACACGGCGGGGTAGACTTTCTTCTAACTTGGGTGAGCCTAAGTTATGTGCTTCGTCTCCAATGATTAAAGTCCTTTCGGGGAAATATTTGAGTTGAGATTGGAACCCATCTCCGATTAAAGTAGAATTAGTGGTGACAATCGTCACAAAGAGTTGAGAACCAGAACGCAGATTATAAAGTTGGGTAGAAAGTTGACTTTGCCAGCTACGTAAGTTCTCGAAGGCTAAGATCGGTTGCAAATTAAATTTTTCACATTCTCGTGTCCATTGGGTAACGAGATGGCGGTAGGGACACACCACTAGCAACACTTGTAAGTTAATTTGCTTATATAATTCGCAGGCGATCGCCAACGCAGTGATTGTCTTCCCACTACCAGTTGCCATTTTCAACGTACCTCTGCCGTTATTAGCAAACCAGTTATTGACTGCTTGTCGCTGATATCCCCGCAATTGCAGAGATAGTGGCATTATCGGGCATCCTGGTGATGGTTGCTGATGATAACTGCCCTTACTTTCGCCTACAAATGGTAATTTGAGCTTAAAAGTGGATAGTTGCTTTTGATTCTGGATCAAATACATAAAATTGTAATATGTAAGGGGCATAGGGCATAGGGCA
>CAZZXJ010000539.1:0-698 GCA_964657905.1 uncultured Stigonema sp. | reverse complement strand
CCCATTCCCCATGCCCCATTCGCATTTATCAGTTGTAACTGCGCCAAACGGCGACGAGGGAACCTTGTACCTGTACCTGATTGGCGTTCACTTCAATTGGGTTGTATTTAGGATTTGCTGGTTTGAGGGTGACGCGATCGCCTTGGCGATGAAACCGCTTCAATGTGTTACCATATCCATCCACTCGAGCGGCGACGATAGTACCATTTCTTAGCTGGTTTGGTTCTAGCACTGGGCGTAGAAATACCAAATCTCCATCGCTAATCAAATCTTCAATCATGCTGTCGCCTGTTACCCGCAAAGCATAGGTTTGGGGAGGTAAGGACAAACTGGAAATGTCTAGATTTTCCACAGCTTCAGTGAAGGGTTCTATTAAACCACCAGCAGCGATTGTACCCAAAATTGGCACTCCTTGCTTTAGATTCGCCAAAACCCGAATCGTCCGCGCCTTACCTTCACTCCATTCTATATACCCTTTAATGCGTAAATGCTCCAAGCGACTTTGAATTGGCGCTGGCGACTTCAGGTTCATCGCCTGCATCATCTGGCGAATTGAAGGCGAATGCTGGTGCGATCGGATGTATTGCGCTAGCCATTCATAAAGTTCTTGTTGAGGTTCTGTTAGACGTTCCATAAATATGTAGGCAAGTAAATACAAATGTTCCTAGAACATTAGTACTACAAAAAACTACCCTACG
>CAZZXJ010000538.1:0-4986 GCA_964657905.1 uncultured Stigonema sp. | reverse complement strand
CATTCGGTCTTCTCAAGCAGCGAAAGTTAAAAATTAGCAGCAACAGGGGATTTTAGATAAAAAGCGCAACAAAATGCTACCTTTAATAAATCTTAACCTGTGATGGGGACTTCTGGAGGTAGGCGCATCTATAGTATTTTGGATTTTAACCGCACCCTCGACGCGGATGGACGCAGAGAGTTAGTAGGGTGCGATCTTCGAGATTACGGCATCGAAAGCCTTTTCTGTTAAGCTTCCTGACGGGGGTCTTTCGTGGGAGGATGCCAACCTCCTTGCACCCACAACTGACGAGACTCTTGAATAAACCCCTGGTTATGAAAATCATCATTGAGGTCAAGTCGATTACAAGTTGCTCGACCTGTAGGAGATTGACACTATGAAAATCTCACGCAAAGGCGCAAAGGCGCAAAAAAAACCTTGGCGTCTTTGCGTCTTTGCGTGAGGCTAAAAAATAATTCATACGCGAATTCAGCAATGCCGAAATTTGGCGTTGCTGAATTTAGTAATGAATTACGTTTAGTTACAGATTTGTAATTTTACCAAACCCTTGTAGAGACGCGATTAATGAGGCAGCGCGTTGGGCGGCTTTGCCGACTTGAAGCGACTGCCGTCGCGTCTCTACAAAATCGTGATTTTCACAATTCATATCTTGATTCAGCAACGCCAGAAATTTAAAAGCACACATGCACACAGATGAACTGCATCTGTCTACAATTAGAGATCGCTTCCATTCAACCGTTTCTTAACGAAAATCAAGATATTTATTGTAAATTTACGTACACAATAGTTTTCAGAAGGACGCTAATTACGATAAAAAATCATGTCCGAATCAACCATAGAATCAACCCTGCAAGAAAAACGTCTATTCCACCCCAGCGCCGAATTCTCCCAAAATGCTCATATTAAAAGTTTGCAAGACTACCAGCACCTCTACGACCAAGCCAAAGCTGATCCTCAGAAATTCTGGGCAGAATTGGCGCAAACAGAGTTACACTGGTTTCAGAAGTGGGATACTATCCTCGATTGGCAACCGCCCTTTGCTAAGTGGTTCGTCGGTGGTAAAATAAATATCTCATATAACTGTATAGATAGACACCTCACAACCTGGCGTAAGAATAAGGCTGCCATTATTTGGGAAGGTGAACCAGGCGACTCCCGCACCATTACATACGCGCAACTGCATCGGGAAGTTTGTCAGTTTGCTAATGTGCTCAAACAGCTAGGGGTGCAAAAAAGCGATCGCGTGGGAATTTATCTGCCGATGATTCCCGAAGCAGCTATTGCTATGCTCGCCTGTGCTAGAATCGGCGCACCTCACAGTGTTGTCTTTGGAGGTTTTAGTGCTGAAGCTTTGCGCGATCGCTTAATCGATACTCAAGCAAAGCTGGTAATTACAGCTGATGGTGGTTGGCGCAAGGATGCGATCGTACCTCTTAAGGATCAGGTAGATAAAGCATTAGCTGATAACGCAGTACCGACAATTAAAGATGTTCTCGTGGTGCAGCGCACATGTCAACAAATCCACATGGAACCAGGAAGGGATCACTGGTGGCATGATTTGCAGAAGAATGCATCAGCCGACTGTCCCGCCGAACCAATGGACAGCGAAGATATGTTGTTCATCCTCTACACCAGTGGTAGTACTGGCAAACCGAAAGGCGTTGTGCATACGACTGGTGGTTATAATTTATACAGTCATGTGACCACCAAATGGATATTTGACTTGCAAGATACAGATGTATACTGGTGTACTGCCGATATAGGTTGGATTACGGGTCACAGCTACAGTGTCTACGGTCCTCTTTCCAACGGTGCGACAACGGTTATGTATGAGGGAGTATCCCGTGCCTCTAACCCTGGCTGTACATGGGATATCATCGAAAAAAACGGCGTCACAATTTTTTATACCGCACCTACAGCCATTCGTGCTTTTATCAAAATGGGCGAACACCTGCCGAAAGCGCGAAACCTATCTTCCCTACGCTTACTGGGAACTGTGGGCGAACCGATTAACCCAGAAGCTTGGATGTGGTATTACAGAGTGATTGGCGCAGAACGCTGTCCGATTGTCGATACTTGGTGGCAAACAGAAACAGGTGGGATTATGGTAACACCGTTACCCGGAGCAATTCCCATGAAACCAGGATCGGCAACTCGTCCCTTCCCCGGAATTCTGGCGGACGTTGTGGATTTAGAAGGCAACGATGTGCCTGACAACGAAGGTGGTTACTTAGTCGTGCGGCATCCTTGGCCGGGTATGATGCGAACAGTATACGGCGATCCCGACCGCTTCCGCCGTACCTACTGGGAACACATACCTCCAAAAGATGGGCAGTACGTCTATTTTGCTGGAGATGGCGCAAGACGTGATGAAGACGGCTACTTCTGGGTAATGGGAAGAGTAGACGATGTGATTAATGTGTCAGGGCACCGTCTCGGTACGATGGAAGTTGAATCAGCGCTAGTTTCCCATCCAGCAGTTGCTGAAGCCGCAGTGGTAGGTAAACCTGATGAAATGAAAGGGGAAGATATAGTTGCTTTTGTTACTTTAGAAGGTGGTCATAGCGCCAGTGAAGAATTGAGTAAGGAATTGAAGAAGCACGTTGTCAAGGAAATTGGGGCGATCGCCCGTCCAGGAGAAATTCGCTTTACCGATGCTTTACCGAAGACGCGATCGGGTAAGATTATGCGGCGGTTACTACGGAGTCTTGCGGCTGGACAAGAAGTATCAGGTGATACTTCTACCTTAGAGGATAGAAGTGTGTTGGATAAGCTGCGATCCGGCACTTAATTCTGGCAAGGGATGACAAAATAATTCGTAATTCGTAATTATTCACCCCACGGAGTCGCGCCATTCGCAAGAAACAAGGAAAATTTTTTTCCATTAATAAACAAGGTGCATGTACCTTCAATTACGAATTACTAATTATTGAGAATGGTGCGTTACGGCAAAGCAAGAGCGCACCCTACACTACAATGAAAATCAGATAAACGCCCCTGTTGAAGCCCATGATCACTACAGCTACCGGATCGGCATTAACTTTACCTGACCACACCCAGTTACCAGAGTCAGATGGTACATTTGTGAAAAACTGGCAAGAGCATCCCCAAAGCATTTTACTCACGGACTCGATTTACCCTGTCCTAGAGGAACGTCATCCCGATAGTCATTATTGTATAGGACAGGATTTAGGCATTTACTGGCGATTGACAGATCCTCCAGAGAAAGGGGCCGAAGCACCAGACTGGTTTTATGTAGCTAATGTAGCGCCGACTCTCAATGGCAAAACAAGGCGTTCCTATGTTCTATGGAAGGAGTATATTGCGCCCTTGATTGTACTAGAATTTGTATCTGGAGATGGTAAGGAGGAGCGAGATCAAACACCACCATCTCAAGGGGAAGATGGAAAGGCTGGTAAGTTTTGGGTTTATGAGCAGGCAATTCGAGTGCCTTATTATGGGATTTATGAAGTGGCAAAAGCACAGGTGGAAGTTTATCATCTAATAGATGATACTTACCAGCTGATGAAAGCCAATGAACGAGGACATTACCCAATCGCTCCTTTAAAAGTAGAATTGGGAATCTGGCAGGGATGGTATCCAAACGCAGAACTACCTTGGTTACGGTGGTGGGATGCACAAGGAAATTTACTGCTAACAGGTGATGAACGGGCAGAAGTTGAGCGGCAAAAGCGGGAGAGAATTGTAGAGAAGTTACGTTTCCTTAGTCCTGAACAACTGGAAGCTTTGGGAATTGACCCAAAATTATTGGAGTAGAAAAAATAGCGTAATTATTAATATAGGATGAAACGGCGATCGCATGGTAGCAATCCAGAAAAAATGAAAGCGCTCCAACTGGTAAAAGCAAAGATAACAAGTGGATTTTGTAGCTGTTTATTTGTGACTTTTGCTTTCAGCGCTCCCTCATCGGGTGCTGTAACTAAAGCCGGTGACTATCGCCAATTAGGGCTATCGTATCGTCAACAGGGACGGTATCCCCAAGCCATTGATGCAATGCAAAAATCTGTAGAACTCGAACCAGAAAATATTATGGGAAGAGTTAATTTGGGTTGGACGTTGCACTTAGCAGGAAAGGAGCAAGAGGCGGCAACATCTCTCTGGCAAGTTATATCTAGAAAGCCGCTTTTTGTTCCAGCTTACAATGCATTAGGAATTGTCTATTTAGTCGATGGTAATTTGGCAGCAACGGTGCTAATTCACTCCTGGGCAGCAGTTCTCAAGCCAGATGATGAAATAGCTTATTACAACTTGAGTTTGGCATTGCATCGGCTGCAAGTATATAACTTAGCTATTGTCACTGCTAACCGTGCTGCTATGCTGGAACCAAATAATCCTCACCCGTTAGTTGCTAGTGCGATCGCCTATTGGGATAGTGGCGACAAAAAAAGCGCTAAAAGCGTTTATGCAAAAGCTATTAATTTAGATTCCAGGTATAGCGAGCAGACTTTTTTAGGTAATCTCAAGCAAGCAGCATTTAGTTCAAGTCAAATTCAGACAGTTGAGAATATTCGTGGCGCGGCAACTCATTAAGTCCCACCACCTTATAAAATTAATTTATTGACCTAGGAGGCGACTATGGCTTCTTTGACACAGCAAAAGTGTAGTGTTTGTAGTAAGGATGCGCCGCGAGTGACAGAGGCGGAAATCGTAGAACTCAAACCGCAAATTCCGGACTGGGAAATTATAAACATAGATGGAGAATCGCGTCTAGAGCGCACCTACAAATTTAGCAATTTTATAACAGCACTGGCCTTTACTAACCGCGTCGGCGAGATAGCAGAGTCAGAAGGACATCACCCAGCATTGTTAACTGAATGGGGCAAGGTAAAGGTAACTTGGTGGACTCACGCAATTCATGGATTACATCGTAACGATTTCATCATGTCAGCAAAAACTGATGAAATCGGCGGTGAATAGACACGCCCTAGTACCGCTTCGCGGAATTAAAAATTAAAAATTAAAAAT
>CAZZXJ010000537.1:0-4989 GCA_964657905.1 uncultured Stigonema sp. | reverse complement strand
CTATGTCAACTGGCTATTGCCTTGACTAAAGTGCAATATTTCTTTGAAGCTGAACAAATAGTTCAAAGAGTTGAAGATTATCAAAACAGAGCAGAGACATTAAGAGAATTAGCAGTCGCACAAATTCAAGCAGGACAACAAATTAACGCTCTGACAACCTTTACTCAAGCAGGGGAAATAGACCAAGCTATTGAGAGTAGTGGAAGTCAGACTAAGGCGTTGAGACAGTTAGCGTTTGCTTTCGCACGTATTGGACAATTCAATAAAGCTGAGCAAGTAGCTCAGGTAATTCAAGATAGTGAGAATCGGGCACTGGTATTCAAGGATTTGGCAGTTACACTGATTAAATTGGGATATCAATCCGAAGCTATGACCTTCTTTAAAAAAGCTGAGAAAATTGCCCAAATCAATAAATCCGACTCTATTCATCATAAGATATCGCTTGCTTTGGCTCAGATAGGACAGTTCACCGAAGCTGAACGAGTCGTTTTTTTAATTAAAAACGCTGAGAGTCGGGCATTAGCACTTAATGATTTAGCAATTGCTTTAATTGTTATGGGACAGCAACTTGAAGCTGTGACTGTTCTCTTAAAAGCTGAAAAAATTGCCCGCAATGGAAAATCTGATACTGCCCTAAGATTTTTGGTTCGTAGCCTAGCTAAGGTAGAAAAATTCACTGAAGCTGAACAAGTAGCCTTAGCTATAAGTTTTCTTGAAAGCCGTTCTGAAGCGTTAAGGGAGTTGGTTGTTATTTTAGTTCAGATAGAACAGTTTACCGAAGCCGAACGAGTGGCTCGAACGATTGAAGCTCCTGGTAGTCGAACATTAGCATTGAAAGAGCTTGTAAGTGCGCTAGTTCATGTGGGACAGTTTGTTGAAGCTGAACAACTAGCTCGCTCTATTCCTGCTTTTAGAAGTCGAGCGTTAGCCCTAAAGGGACTTGCTAATGCCTTAGCTAAAGCAAGACGATTTACAGATGCTAACCAGGTAATTCAATCTATTGAGGATACTGAGATTCAGTCCGAGACAGTTACAGACGTAGTACAGATTAGACAGACAATTGAAATTGGGGAGGGCTTAACTGAAAGTAGCAAAGTCCCTCAGAATATTAAGTTGGAAGAAAGACAATTAGATGCCCTAGAGCATTCACCTGTTGCTGCAACTCAGGCTATAAATTTTGAAGAGGCTCTTATAGCGATTGGTTTGCTAGAGTTGAACGAATTTTTACCTGTATTATCAGAATGGACACCTGATTTTGAAAGAGTTGAATCGGGGTTGTCAGTAACAGTTTTATCTGAGGCATTGCGGATTGCTGGGTGGGTGCATCCTGATTGGCGAAAGCTATCAGAGCAATTGAATTCTTAAACTCATCCCACTCCTTTTAGGGGTGGGATTTCGTGGGCATGGGGTGCGTTACCTATGCCCGGCGCCTGTCGCCCGAAACGGCGAGGCGTCGATTCCTCCCACCTCTACATTAACAAAGGAGTGGGATTCCTCGCCGTTTTCTTTGATACTTAATCAGGGTGAAATTCTTTATATTCCTGCCGGATGGTGGCATGAAGTTACGGCATTGGGAGACGAGATGGTGTATTCAGTCAATCGATTTTGGAGTGTATCTCCTGTGTCACGAATAATGTTCTCTTGGAGTATATGGCGTACATATTTAGGATTTATATGTGCTTTACCGCATACTTTATTTAGTTTAGCGATCGCCATATTTAGCAAATAAAGAAAACAAAAAATAAGCAAGATTTTACAAATGTTAATTGTTCATGGCTAATGGTTTTTAACAATTAACAATTCCCTAATTACCACTTTGGTACAAACAGCAGCAACCCGGCAACAACTGTGACACTAGCGGCTGCATAAAAAACTCCTTCCATGCCACTAAAACCTAGCACTGGTCCTAACAGTATTGGGGATAGGAATTGCCCCAAAAAACCGGCTCCAGTGCCAGCTGCTAAGATGCTAGAACCCATTTCCTTGGGGGTAATCTCGGCTAGACTGTCATAAAGGTTGGGCAGCGTTATGCCGAATCCGACGCCGAAGAGGATAGCGGTGAGCAAGATCCAGCCAAGCTGGTGGAGGAAGGGGATGGTTACCAAGGTTACGGTCATCAAGGCAAATCCCACAGCAATGGCTTTAGTCGTGCCTAAGGATTGCGCTAGGCGTCTGGAACCTATGGCTGAAATTAGGGCAGCACCAACGGCACGCGATGCCAAGACGATGCCGTTGAGCAGGGTTCCGACGCCAATGGTTTGTTTAAGGTAGAGAGGGGCGTAGATGACCACGGCGTACATGGCTACGGAAGTTAAGCCAATGATCAGCAGTAGCATCCAGATTTGGGGACGCTGTAATACTCGGGCTAGCTGTTTGGTACTAGTTGGGGTGGATAATGACCGCCTATTCGGCTGCTTTTGATTTAGAAGCACATTAGCTAGCACTGCCAGTGGCAATCCCAACCCATACAGCAAAAAAGCAAATCGCCAATTAATGGATCCAACCAAGCCCCCTAAAAGTGGGAAAGCAATGCCAGTGATGGTTAAGGCACTGGTAACGTAGCCCAACGCCTGAGATCGCGCCTTGCCTTCATACATACTTCCTAGCAAGCCTAGACTCGCTGCGGCAATGCCGCCACTAGCTGCGCCCAATAACCCCCGTGACACTAACAGCGGTCCCAAACTGTTCATCAGCGCTCCAGCCATGCCAAACAACGCGAAGAGGATCAGCGAGGGAATCAGCACCCGTAACCGACCAATCCGGTCTGCTAAGATACCTAGAGGCGGGCTGAAGAGGGCAATTGTTAAGCAATGCAGGCTTACTAGATTACCCGCTAATCCTGGGGCAAGGTGGAGTTGTTGCACCATTTCTGGCAGAATTGGAGCAACGACTCCCCCTGCCATTGTAGTGAGGGAGCCAGCCGCCAGAAGTACTAACAATCTGGTATCACTCAACATAAGCTAGAAACCTGAAATTTCTAGTAACTATAGCTTAGGCGGAGTACTTTAGCTAAGTAAACATAAAACTGTGCTGTGTGTATTCGTGCGAACAAGTTGATTGACTTATGGGAGACTAAGAAACTAAAGATAAAAATAGGTATAGAGGCACGATCACATGGAACTGGCTACGACCCTGACAAGCCAGAAAGTTCAAAATGCTGTGCGACATGTAGGCATCAACCCCAATTACTGGTACGCAGTCGGTTTGCCCAACCAAGTGCGTACTAGTAACATCACGCCCGTAGTCATTTGGCAGCAGGCAATTGCCGTTTCCCGTGAGCATAGCGCTCAGCACGAACAATATAATATATGCAAAAATCTAATCAATCGCAAAACAATCGGAACCAGAACAGGGACTCGTCCATCTCTTGATCTAAGGCTATGGTTTCAGGTCAAGCTGAGTTACCCAAAGAAAATGCAATCTGATCAAGGCAACTGTATTAGCAGCGGCGGCTCTTCTAACCACCTTGCTACACAACCTACTCTAGCATTCACTTAGTATAAAAAATTACAAATGATTTGGTTGAATGTATTATTAGACATGATCAAGTTTTCTCCCATCCAGCGTTTAGCTAGACCTGGATAGCACATACCCAGCTAGTGAAAATGTACTGTTGAGTTCAAAGCGATAAGCTATCTAGGAAAAGGTGAGGGGAGTAAATCCGTGCAAATTGTCAAAGAGTATGTCCAGCGCTGGTACGAAAGTGGGCTCGCTCCCAATGAGTATGTGTGTCACAACAAGCAGGGTAATTTAGTCGAAATTGAAGATGTGGCAACAGGTTCACGTCGAACTGTTCTCACCTTCTGCACTAATGATTGCCTGGGGCTAGTTCAGGAAGACGCAGTTAAGCAAGCAGCAGTTGATGCCATTTGGAAATACGGAACGTCTAACAGCTCCACCTCTGTCTTAAGTGGTCGTATTGACTTACATCGGCAGCTAGAAGACGAAATTTCTGCTTTCAAACATCTGCCCTACACGCAGCTATTCATGAATGCCTGGATGGCAATGCAAGCTCTGATGGATGCTTTCTGTCACCTGGCAATTCCAGTACCAGGATTTCAAAATACCCGCGAGACGCTAATTCTTAGTGACGTCCTCAACCACGCCTGCATTGTCTCAGCGATTGTTAACGCCGGTACCCGTTCTGGAAAAGTGTTTGGGCATAGTCCCCGCGTCCGCGTCAAAGCTTACCGACACTGCAATGTAGAGGACTTGGCTCGCAAGCTGCGTCGGTACGCCCTACCGGATGACCGGATTATGGTGGTTTCCGATGCCGTCTTTTCAATGGACGGCGATATTGCTCCCTTACCCGATATGTTGGACGTGCTGCAAAATTATCCGGGCAGTGTATTGCTGATGGACGAGGCTCATGCGAGTGGTGCGATCGGCGCAACGGGAAGAGGGATCTACGAACATTTTGGGCTTGTGCCGATGCAAGCAGTTGAGCGAGGTGTTGTCCCACTGATTATGACGACTTTCTCGAAATTCGCTGCCTCAGCTGGTGCAGCAATTAGCAGCCATGTTGCAGAACTTAAACCACTCCTCGATGTCTCTCCGACTTCGATTGGAACAATTTCTTTGCCGCCCCCAACCACTGCTGCTGCCTTGGAGAGCATCCGTCAGGTTCGTAAGTTTCCAGAACGGGTACAAATGCTTCAGGAAAATACTCGCTACTTGCGATCGCGCTTAGTTGAGCATGATTTTGACGCCATTGGCGAGACAAATGTTTTACCAGTTATTTTACCACAGGAGATTAATCCGAAGCAGTTTGCGAGAGAACTGATGGAAAATCACGGTATCTGGGTGAGTCCCATCTGGTTTATTGCTAAACCCCGCATTCGCATTACAGTTAACGCCCTCCATACCCAAGCGGAGATGGACCATCTTGTTGCCGGGATGGTAGCAACTCGTAACTTGTTGTGTGAATCAACAATTAGTGCTTAGTAATTTTGTCATTGGTCATTTGTCATTTGTTATTAGTTATTAGTC
>CAZZXJ010000536.1:0-4998 GCA_964657905.1 uncultured Stigonema sp. | reverse complement strand
ATACAAAAAATAAACCTGTTGTATTTACAAAGCGCCTAAATTTTGGATTATCCAACACAACTAACATTGAGGGTACTATCAAAGCAAATGAAATACACCAGTACATCTTGAATGGGGAACAAGGGGAGCGATTAACTGCATTATTCGCCCAAGAAAGCGGGGTTTCACTCACAGTCTTAGGTTCTAATGGCAAACCAATTGAGAATAGCGCCAAAGAAGTGACATTTTACCAAGGATCATTACCTTTGACTAGTATTTACATTATCCAGGTAAGTCCTGTTCCGGGAGTCCCCGAAAGCAGTTATAACCTGAGTGTGGGATTAGACAAATCACTCAAACCAACACCCACACCATCGCCTACAGTTACCTTACCTACTCCATCGCCCACGGAAACACCGCCCACATCACCGCCTATAAATCAGTCACCTACACCATCGTCCACAGAAAAGCCGCCCCTCTTTCCGGGACAGGAACAAAATAACCTGCATACCAAAAGAGCGCACAAGCCAGTCTTTAGTAAAATAAATTCGCGGAAGATTCTGTAGTATCTAGTCCTTCAACAACCGTAGCAGTTGTCTGTTATGAAGCAAAAAGTGCAATGTGCTACTATTGAGTTTTGTGGGAATATAAGTGCGAGCAATATATTACAATAGTTGTTATATTGTGTCAGTTTGGATACTTATACTATCGCCTAGGCTAGTAATGGGTAATGGGAAGATCACCAATTAGCAATTAGCTTTTTCCCCATAACTAATAACTATTAAATATTCTCTGAAAAAGTATTGAAAACACTACTGATTACTGGAACTGATACAGAAGCTGGGAAAACTGTTTTAACAACAGCATTGGCAGCTTATTGGCAAAAATATTGCCCGAACCGTAGCTTGGGAATTATGAAACCAATGCAATCGGGAGTCGGAGATCGCGAGTGGTATCAAAAGCTTTTTTCTCTGAAGCAATCTCTTGAAGAAATCACACCTTTATACTTTCAAGCACCCCTAGCCCCCCCCATAGCAGCAGCACGGGAAAATCGGACAGTAGATTTAGCAGTTGTCTGGCAAGCTTTTACAGCTTTGAGAGGTCGCCGTGATTTTCTGTTGGTGGAAGCCTTGGGAGGAATGGGTTCACCGATAACTGATGAACTGACGGTAGCAGATTTAGCGGGAGCATGGCGCTTGCCTACGGTATTGGTAGTGCCAGTTAAATTGGGTGCGATCGCCCAAGCAGTGGCAAATGTTGCCTTAGCTAGACAATCGCGGGTAGAACTTGTAGGAATCGTTCTCAACTGTGTTCAATCGCGAACAGATGCAGAAATTGCTGACTGGACACCAGTTGATTTAATTCAATCACTGACTAATATCCCTATTTTGGGCTGTTTGCCTTATCTAGAGAATCCAGCAGATTTAGACAAACTCGCCAAAGTAGCCTCAGATTTAGATTTAGAGCGATTGCTACCGTTGGCAAAAGTGTGAAGAGTGAAAATAAAAATATCCTATCTGTGAAAAAGTGAAAAATGGTTTCTACCTCTTATAACCCCGCATCTGTTGACTTATCTCGCGTCCGACACGCCATAAAAGCGTTGCAACCTCAACTTGTTGAGTGGCGGCGAGGATTGCACCAAAAACCAGAACTGGGCTTCAAAGAAAAACTGACATCTGAGTTCATCTCACAGAAGTTGCAGCAATGGGGAATTGAGCATCAAACCGGTATCGCCCAAACTGGTATTGTCGCCATAGTCAAGGGAAACAAACTCAGCACTTCAGCCGAAGCATCGAGGACTGAGAAAGTATTGGCAATTCGGGCGGATATGGATGCATTGCCCATTCAAGAACTCAACGAGGTCCCATATAGATCGCAGCATGATGGAGTCATGCACGCTTGTGGACATGACGGACACACAGCGATCGCCCTAGGTACAGCTTACTATCTCCACCAGCATCAAGACAGTTTCGCAGGACTCGTCAAAATCATCTTCCAGCCAGCGGAAGAAGGACCAGGAGGCGCCAAGCCGATGATTGAAGCTGGGGTACTGAAAAACCCCGATGTGGATGCAATTATCGGTTTGCACCTTTGGAATAACCTCCCGTTGGGGACGGTGGGTGTCCGTGCTGGTGCATTAATGGCAGCTGTGGAGTTATTCCACTGTACAATTTTGGGCAAAGGTGGACATGGTGCTATGCCCCATCAAACCATTGATTCAATTGTGGTTGCTGCCCAAATCGTCAATGCCTTACAAACCATTGTGGCGCGTAATGTCAATCCTATTGATTCAGCAGTGGTAACGGTGGGCGAATTTCATGCCGGAACAGCACATAATGTGATTGCTGATACTGCCCATATGACGGGTACTGTACGGTATTTTAATCCTGATTATAACGGCTTTTTTAAACAGCGAGTCGAGCAGATTATTGCGGGAATTTGTCAGAGTCATGGTGCTAGATATGACTTGGAATATTGGAGCCTTTATCCACCAGTCATCAATGATGCTGGGATGGCGGAACTCGTGCGATCAGTAGCCCAAGAGGTGATCGAAACGCCCATAGGTGTTGTGCCAGAATGCCAAACTATGGGCGGTGAGGATATGTCTTTCTTCTTGCAAGAAGTTCCTGGGTGCTATTTCTTCCTTGGTTCTGCTAACCAAGCTAAGGACTTAGCGTATCCCCACCATCATCCCCGATTTGATTTTGATGAAACCGCGTTGGCAATGGGTGTAGAGATATTTGTTCGCTGTGTGGAAAAATTCTATGAGAAGGAGTCAGAAGTCAGAAGTCAGGAGTCAGAATAACCCCATGTGAAGGTAGGGGGTTTCAACAAAGAATTTTTTTCTTTGTCTCCACAATTGAAAACGTTCTGCTTTAAACCAAGATTCATCCACCCTACGGGTTCGGCAGTCACTCATGGGGGTAACGAACATGACCCTTACGGGTGACGCTCGTCCCGACGCTCGTTCCTCGCTAACGCTGCGCTATCGCTACCGCTGACGCCGGAGTACCGGCTAACGCTATCGTCAGTCGCACAGAATTCAGTATGAATTCTGACTCCTGACTCCTGAATTCTTCTTCTGTAATTAATTCAAGTAGATGGGTATAAATAAATAGCTGTAAAGAGGGCTAATAGTTCAATGTTGACTGTTGACTGTGTACCATCAGCAATTAGCAATTAGCTATTACCAGTTACATTTAATTTGTACCCATCTACGTAAATTGATGAATTCTCTACGTGGGGAAGCAAAAGGAAATATAATACTGGGGGACTTTGACTTATTACTCATACTCAGAAATACCCTATACTAAAAGGAAACATTGTGATACGATGACATGGTTTTGTTGGATCACTTTCATCCTCCCCTAAGCCAGCGTCGGCATTGGCACTCCTTTCACAATGCCTGGGCAACTTACATCGCTTCAGATTTGAACCAGCGCCTTCCGCAGGGATATTTTGCCGAGCCAAATGTACAGTTTGGCATTGAAATTGATGTTGCCGCGTTTGAGGAATCGGTTCAGGCGATCGTTGATTTCCCAATGGACGCTCAACCTCAATGGAAACCGCCAACACCATGGCAAACCTTGTCCTTTCAGCCTACTGCAGAAGCAGTTGAAATTAGCATTTTTAACAGTGAGGCAGGACCGACTTTGGCAGGAGCGATCAAACTAGTGAGTCCTGCCAATAAGGATCGACCAAAACACCAAGATGCTTTTGTGGCAAAGTGTCAAACTTATCTTCAGCAAGGGATTGGACTTGTGGTGGTTGATGTTGTTACTAGCAGAAATGCGAATTTGCATGACGCATTGATGACTCAAATAGGCACAATTGCTCCGCAAGCTTCTAGAGGAATTGCGGCATCTTCACTCAACATCGGGTTGTATGCCGTTGCCTATCGGGTGGTGGAGCGTTCAAACCAATCGAGCTTGGATATTTGGCTTGAACGCTTCAGCATCGGTGAAGAACTGCCAACCTTACCCCTCTGGCTGCGCGGTGAACTTTGCTTGCCTGTTGAGTTGAATGCGACTTACGAGCGTACTTGTCGCGAACAGCGAATTGTACTTGATCGAGTATAATGGTTGCTGGTTTCGTAAATCAAGTATTGATCGTACTTGAGTATTGAAGAAATTCAATCCATGCTCATCCATGAATAAAAAAGTAGGCGGTCATGCTAAAAGCAACAATTATGACAAATCTCCGAATTAAGCGGGGGTCAAGCCTACGGGCATAGTGAGCACATAAGTAACCACCCACCGAACCACCCACGGACATCAAAATAGCTTGGGGCCAAGTAATCACGCCAGCAACAATAAAAGGAATGATGGCGACCCCATTAGTGCAACTACCGAGAAAGGTCTTCAAGGCATTGATGCTGTGAATATTTTTGATTCCTAAAAACGTCAGGGTTGCCAGCATTAAAATCCCCTGAGCTGCCCCAAAGAAACCACCGTAGATGGCGATCGCTCCTTGAACCAGCAAGAGCCGAAGCAGGGGTGGGGATTCAGGCGTTGACTTCTGACTCTGACGCTGAAACCACGCTTTGAGGGGTTCGCTAAACGTAAATAGCAGCGTTGCTAGCAGTAACAAATAGGGGATCAGCTTTTTAAACACATCCGGCGAGGTATATAACAAGGCTATAGAGCCAATCAATCCACCGACTAAACTGGTGGCACACAGTAGTAACAGTTCTCGCCGTTGGATGCCCAGATCCTTACGATACGCTCCCGCACTTGCCAGAGCTGCCACCCACATAGCGGTATTATTCGTCGCATTAGCAGCGATCGGTTGTACACCCGTAAAGATCAGGGCTGGAAACGTAATGAAACTCCCACCCCCCGCCACAGCATTTAGTCCACCTGCAATAAATGCGGTACTGAACAGAAGTAAGGTATTGTATTCGTTCATTAGGAATATTGTGCAGTCTAAGGGATAAGATCAACCGTACGCGCCACTGAAATTTCACACAAGCGTTGATCAGTGGCGGGTTCAAGCCCCCACTGATTGCCAGATCGAATT
>CAZZXJ010000535.1:0-4999 GCA_964657905.1 uncultured Stigonema sp. | reverse complement strand
ATTTTTAATTTTTAATTTTTAATTCCGCCAAGCGGTACTAGCTATTTATTCTTTATCCTAATTCGTGATTAATCAATTCACTATGGTGGAGTTTTTATCAAGCTTTTTGGCGTCGAGTTCATTTATTCCACATGGACATTGTTACCTCTGGAAGCCTGGATTGGTATGGCTGAACATTATCTCCGATTCTTTAATTGCGCTCGCTTACTACTGCATTCCTATCACCCTCGGTCGCTTTGTTCAAAAATATCGAGACTTACCATATGTCAGAGTATTCCTGTTATTTATAGCTTTCATCATCGCCTGTGGCACTACTCACATTATGGATGTGTGGACACTCTGGCATCCGACTTACTGGTTGTCCGGGTTCCTAAAAGCTTTGACCGCTTTAATTTCTGTGTATACAGTGATTGCCCTAATAGAAATTATTCCCCAAGCACTAACATTACCTTCTCTGGCACAACTAGAGGCGGCCAACTACCAACTGTTAGCTGAAGTCCTTGAGCGCCGCCTTATTGAGGAAGAACTTTACTCCTCAAAACAGATGCTCCAGCTAGTGATCGACAACATCCCCCAATTTATCTTTTGGAAGGATAGAAATTCAGTTTACCTGGGTTGTAATCTTAGCTTCGCACACACAGCAGGCTTGGACAATACCTTAGAAATTGTGGACAAAACAGACGATGATTTGCCATGGAGTTCAGAGGAAAGCAGCTACTTCCGAGAGTGTGACGCTCGTGTGATGGCGACAAATACGCCGGAGTATCACATCATTGAACATTCGCTCTCAGCAGACGGTAAACAACACTGGAAAGACACCAACAGAATCCCACTTCATGATCTCAAAGGGAATGTTGTCGGTCTGCTGAATAGTGTAGAAGATATTACAGAACGCAAACAGGCAGAAACCGTTCTGCAAAGGCTAAATGAGGAGTTAGAAATTCGAGTCTCGGAACGGACAGTAGCTTTAAGCGAGTCAAATCGGCAACTCGCAGCTGAGATTGCCGAACGCCAAAGTGCTGAGATCGCACTACGAAGGAGCGAGGAGCTTTATCGTTCACTGATTGAGGCCACCTCCCAAATTATCTGGGATACCTCGGTAGAAGGGGAATTCGTCACGGAACAGCCAAGTTGGAGCGCCTTCACCGGACAAACCATTGATGAGTTTAGAGGGTGGGGGTGGCTCAACGCCATCCACCCTGAAGATCAGCCTCATACAGTGCAAGCGTGGTTGCAGGCTGTCGCTAATGGCACCTTCTACGAAGTCGAACATCGCCTGCGGCGTTACGACGGGGAGTATAAGTATATGAGTGTTCGTGCCGTACCCGTGCTGGAAACCGATACTAGCATCCGGCAGTGGGTAGGCGTCCAAACGGATATCACTGAGCGCAAACGAGCGGAAGAAGCATTGCTGAGCAGTATCGCCACCAATCGCGCTCTCCTCAACGCAATTCCCGATTTAATGTTTCGTCTCAGCCGAGATGGCATTTTGGTGAATTACAAAGCTCCAAAAGAGAGTGAGATTTTGTTCCCAGATCGAGAATTTTTGGGGAAAAACATCAATGAGTTTCTACACAAAGATACTGCACAAAAAGTGCTTCAGCTGATCGAACAAGCCTTAGAAACAGGTGAACTTCAAGTTTATGAGTTTCATTTGCCTCAGATGAGCAACACAACTTATTGGGAAACTCGGTTAGTGGTTAGTGAGTCAAATGAAGTTATAGCAATTGTGCGTGATATCACCCAGCGCAAGCTAGCAGAGGAAGCACTGCGGCAGAGTGAACAAAAATTCCGCACAATTGTCGAAAACGCAAACGACATCATTTATTTGCTCACAATCAACGGCATCTTCTCTTATGTTTCCCCCAACTGGACTAATATTTTAGGGCATGACGTAAAAGAAGTTGAAGGAAAATCATTTAATCCCTTTTTGCATCCAGATCACGTGCTTCCTTGTCAGAATTTCTTACAACTTGTGCTGACGACAGGTCAGAAGCTAAGCGGAGTTGAATACCAGATCAAACACAAGAATGGGAGTTGGAAATGGCACACTTCAAACGTATCGGTATTAAAAGACTCCAGTGACAAGGTGTTGTATTTTATTGGCATTTGCCGTGACATCACTGAGCGTAAGCAAGCTGAAGAAGAAATTGCCAAAGCTTTAGAAAAGGAAAGAGAACTATCGGAACTCAAATCCCACTTCATCGCTATGACCTCTCACGAGTTTCGCACCCCGCTCACCACAATTCTTTCTTCTGCTGAATTACTTGAAGATTACAGTCAAAACTGGAGTGAGGAGAAAAAAGTTGAACACCTCCAACGCATTCAAGCCTCGGGTGAACGCATGACCCATCTCTTGAATGATGTGCTTTTACTGGGTAAAGCGGAAGCCGGAAAACTAGAGTGTCGGCCTGACCCACTGAATTTGAACAAATTCTGTAACAATTTGGTGGAAGAACTGCGACTGGGATCTGGCAACAAGCACAGCATCATATTTGTCCAACAGGGCGAATGTACTACGGCTTGCTTGGATGAAAAACTGTTGCACCCAATTTTATCAAATTTGCTCTCGAATGCCATTAAGTATTCACCCACAAGCATCACTATCCAGATGACAGCAATTTGTCAAAAGGGAGAGGTGATTTTTAAAATTGAAGACTTTGGCATTGGGATTCCACCAGAAGATCTACAACGACTGTTTGACCCCTTCCATCGAGCCAAAAATGTGGGGACTATCCCCGGAACAGGACTGGGAATGGCAATTGTCAAAAAATGTGTGGACTCGCACAGGGGTCAAATCTCAGTCAAGAGTGAAGTAGGCGTGGGTACAATTTTTACCGTCACGCTTCCCTTGAACCAATAGCTGAGGAAAATTCATGAAAAAGCTTTTAATCATTGAAGACGAGGCAGCCATCCGAGCCAATATTTTAGATCTATTGAAGACTCAGGATTTTGATGCCCTCGTCGCCGAGAATGGAAGCATCGGCGTGCAAATGGCGCTCTCCCATCTCCCCGATTTGATTATTTGTGATATTATGATGTTTGAACTTAGTGGTTATGACGTACTCACGGCCTTGCGTCAAAATCCCCTCACCGCTACAATTCCTTTCATTTTTCTCACTGCCAAAGTTGATCAAGCAGATTTACGGGCAGGGATGTCTCTAGGAGCGGACGATTATCTGACCAAGCCATTTCGGTCAAAGGAATTACTACAGGCAATCGCCACAAGACTGGAAAAAAAAGCCGTCTTTGAAAGACAACAAGCACAAAAATTCCATGAGCTGCGCTCTAGTATCACTCTATCATTACCTCACGAGCTACGAACTCCTCTGAATGGGATTATCGGTCTTTGCGATCTCATGATTGCTGAATACAGTTCGCTATCATCTACCGAAACCTTGGAAATGCTACGGGACATCCAGACTTCCGGAAAACGCTTGCATGGGCTGATCCAAAATTTTTTACTGTATGCCGAACTTGAACTTGCGGCAACTGATAGTGAACGAATAGCATCTTTTAGGAATCATCAAACTCACTCAGCTAAGTCAGTCATTGCTGACCAAGCAATTTTGCAAGCTCGCGCTGCCAACAGAGAAGCCGATCTGCATCTAGAACTTTTTGATGCTAGCATACAAATTTCAACAACATATCTGAGGAAACTTGTTGAAGAACTGCTTGACAACGCCTTCAAATTTTCAAGTGCTGGTACACCTGTGAAGGTTATCAGTATGCAAAATAACAATTCCTTCATCCTGTCTATTCACGATCAGGGACGGGGCATGAGTACCCAAGAAGTTACTGATGTCGGAGCTTACCAGCAATTTGAGCGGAAACTCTACGAACAACAAGGAAGTGGCTTAGGATTAACCATTGCTATTCGGCTGGCTAATTTACATAATGGAAAACTATTAATTGAGAGCATTCTCGGTCAACAAACAACTGTTTTGGTTACTCTACCGGTTGTGTTGCAAAAATTTACTGGGGACAAAATGTCTGTTTGAAGACGAATACATTCGTCAGAAGTCAGAAGTCAGAATCAATCAGTCGGGGATTCAAACCCACCACGCAATTGTTGACCACTAAATCTTTGATTTAGCTCCGTGCTTGAACCCTTTTATTCATCCACCAGTCGTGGGCATCAGTGGCTTGCCGTCGGGCGATATGACGGGGACACGAGTAGTTTGTCTGTTGATGTTTTTTGTTTCTTTCATGGGGATAACCCAATTACTTGTATTTAGGATAAATCCAGTCCCTTCGGGCAATTTAGCAAGCGTATCTCTCGTTCACGACCGAGCCATAAAGAGGTACAAACTAGAAGAAACATTTGTACGTTTAGCCTTACTAAATCTCAATGCCCTAACCAACTCTTGCTTTGCGTACCGTGAACCTAACCTAAATCAGGTTTTCCGCAAGCCTGCACCGTCCCTAAGAGGATGTTTTAAAAGTTTTGGGCGAATATAATTCGCTACTACACAGGCTTAGTCCCTTCGGGTGACGCTCGTGCCGACGCGGGGGTACCCGAAGATCGCAACGCTTACGCTAACGCTGACGCCGGAGTACCGGAAGATCGCAACGCTTACGCTAACGCCAGTCCCCTCTGTCGGGAAACCCTCCTTCTCCCAAGGGGAGACGCTAACGCGAACAGGGCTGGACTCACCGCCTACGCGGACTAACAGAAAATTAGGGTTTTTTAACCCACGGAGGTGGGTTTTGTCTGTGTAGCCAAGCCAGTGCGTTGCGCGGGTTCCCCGCGTTGTAGCAACTGGCGTGCGATTTCTAATCGCTAGGGCTGGTATTAATTTAGACTTTACAAACATCCTCTAAGGGCGGTGTAGGTAGTTGACAACTATTTGTGTTTGTCGTCTCCATAATATGAATTTGCGTGTAAAAGCTACTACTGAAGAAAGTCATGAATTCGACCATGACTTTAGTCACCTCTGTTCCCTAGGACTTACGCACTATACAAATTGAGCATCATGTGTATGGCGGAATTCGGTCG
>CAZZXJ010000534.1:0-5008 GCA_964657905.1 uncultured Stigonema sp. | reverse complement strand
TTAAATCAATTGAAGATTAGACTACTAGACGCGCTACTACAGTCAGCATTTTCTCGAAGCTTCTTATTAGAGGTAACAATTGTAAGATGTAAATTCTATAACTTACAAGCAGCAATAAAAGTTCCTGAAGCAATTAGCGTTGTCCATTGGGGCCTTCTATAAAATCCATTTTGGATAATTAGACAATTTTGATTGGGTAGAAATTTCACCAAATCAATAGGGTTACATATATAGCAAGCATCATTGTCAGCATGAAACGGTGGATTGATGTCTGGTTCTCGCATGGTGAAGGTAGTTTTGCTATCAAGAAGCTTTTTAATAATGAGAGTGAGCATCAGAGGACAAGATATTAAGGCTTCTGGTAAGGTATTACCCCAAGGATGGAATGGCATACTAGGCGATCGCCAGAAGATGTTTTGAATGGGACGATTTTGCCAAACATATATACTAATTGTCCTCATTAAATGACCAATACTCAGAAGATTAGGGCCTACCAAGCACAAAATCCCACTTGGTTTTAGAACTCTAATCATCTCTATGATTGCTTTTTGTGGATCAGGAATATGCTCAATTGCTTGATGAGTAGCTACGACATCAAAAGAGCCATCCTGAAAAGGCAAATCCATTGCACTGCCTGGTACAAAAGTCAAGTTAGGTACAGCAGGACATTCAAATGCTTCAGGATTGAGATCAATGCCAACAACTTGATAACCTTCCTGACTGAGAAGGTAAGAAGACCATCCAGCTCCACATCCCACATCTAGTAAACTTCCATGTTGAGATACTGACTGGTTAATAAACTGTATATATTTTTCATAAAGTTTACTGGCCAACTCCTGAGTCAACCCTGTAGCTCGAACCAATTCAGAAGAATGGGCATACATATTTTGTAAATCTTTATACATAAATTTTCAGAGGGGAATGGTGAAACAATACTTTGAGCAAGCTTATAATAACTCAACCGCTCAATATCAAGATGATAATTAATGATACACAATCAATCTAAGAGGATGTTTGAAAAGGGTCGTTTGACCTCACAGTTAGCACAGCTAAGTATCTCAGTATAGGTCTAGAACCTTGATTTATCGTTGCAGTTAAGCCCATCAGAAGGGCTAGATTATACCTTCTCGGACTTTTCAAACACCCTCTAAGAAGTCGAGGTAATAAATAATGACTGGAGTTGGCATTGAGCCGAGATACGTGTAAAAACCTGCAAGATGGTCTGGAAACCCTTGCTGGCTCTATATTTCAAAGATTTCGGGTGGGAGATTAATCGCCGCCTCAAATGGTTGGGGGATATTATGTAAATTCACTACATAGTCTCCGTACCTTTTGATGTGTCTAGTTCCGTATGGACTCAAAGCAGCAAGATGTCGCATTGGAATCACTTCTCCCTGTGACATTAAAGTTTGAATCGCTAACGACATATCAACTACCAGATCGCGAGCGATCGCTGTGGAAACATACACGGAATTGAAGTCCCATATTAGCCCTTTCCGTGTATTACACCGTAAAGGGAATTAATTGGTGCTTGACTGTCATGTATTACATGCAGGAAATTAGATTCAGACAACCTCCTCTAAGTGGATTCATTTTCCCATGTAATACACAGAAAAGCCCCTTTTCTTTTTCCATGTATTACACCTTTCCCCGGATTCAGCCTGCCCACGTCTTTTATCAGTACAATCAGATCCAAGAGCGCCGGTTTTTTCCTTACCAAGTCTTGCATTAATTCCTCTCTCTCTTCAATCAGGAGTAACCGTACACTCATTAGGTTTGCTTATCATATCTTTTTTGGCGAAAATCTGACAAAATGTATTCAAAAATACAGTTTATTAGACAGCATTCTGGTTTTCAATCTGTTTTTCAAGGCGATCGCAAAAGTTTTCGGTCTACTGAAATTGTCACAAGTTGGATGGAACAGGCTCAATAAGGTTCGCTTCTGGGTGGAGAAAATTCCTGAGGGTCCTTCTCATTGCACATTTCTTAACTATTCACCAGTATCAGAACCGAGATAACGTTGACTATTAACAAAGTTGACGAGCCAGTCTTTCAGACTGTGGGTAGCGCGGCAGTCGTCTTCGTTATAGCGTTGGATAATGTCTAGCAAGGCACGATCGCCTGTCTTTAACCACTGATCATACCAGTAAATACACTTAGCACCACTAGCTTCTGGATCGCGCCACTCAAAACCCAACCAACGGGCGATCGCTTTCAATGCGTAACTTTCCACTGGTAACGCCACGCTTCGCGTTAATTGTTCATAAACATCTACAAACCGATTCAATACAGGTAGTATAGAGGTATATGGAGTCCGGTAGAGCCTTGCCAATCGTTTGACTGTATCAAATTCATATACACAAAAATGATAAATAGGCGCTTCGGCATATTGCCCAACCAAATCCAGAAATTGCTGCCAAATTAATTCTTCGTCTTCTGGTCGTTCTGCAAGCAAAGAATAAAACTTTTCTGTGTTACCTTGCCTGTCAACAACCAAAACCCCTAACAGATAATTTAATTCTAAATCTGGTTGTGCCTCAATATCAAAATAAAGCTCTATGGGGGCTGTGAATGTAAGATTTTCACGTAGCGCTTGGTGGCGACTCAGACCAGGTGACAAAAGCACCTTCTTTTGGATACTTACCTTGTCGGTTTCGTTTGGCAGAATCAGTAAAGAGTCCGAGTGGCTGCTGGTTGAGAAAACTGTTTGCTGATCGTCACTGCCGTTCGTAGTGTCTTCTAAAGCATCCGAACTGGGAGGGTAAATTAACAGTGGCCGATTTTCTAGCACAGATTTAGCTTGTATGATCAGCTTGGGTGCTACTTCGCTGTCAAAACCAGGCAGGTTTTCCAGTTGAGTTGGGTAAGTTTTTGCCAGCGCTTCTACTGTTGTTATATTCAGTGCTTGTAGTTGAGTGTAGCGAACCGGTGTGACTCCAGGTAACAGCGAGAGGTGTTTTTGAGATTGGGCGATCGCGTAACAATTACTGTACCAAGGGCAAAGACTACACCTCTGGCGGGAAATAAACACCTCTGGCGCTGCTTCTGTTTCCAGAGTTTGAATACATTGATCCAGAATGCGCTGCATCTGTGGCTTCCATTTGATCAGATCCACAGAATAATTCGCCTCTTTGCCACGCAATATTAGCCAAGCTGTTTCTAACTCGACTTGCTGCACCATCGCCAGTACTTGAGCGTGAAATGCTGCGACAACTTGATATTCCTGTTTGGGACGCTTACCCAGTTCAATAGTAGCTGGAACGTACATCCAATCTCCAAAGCAGGACTGTCCTGGCTGTTTCAGGAGTAAATCCGGACAACTCAGCAGCCTATATCTTTCAGAGTAATTTGCTAGAAGCACTCCTTGATAAATACACTCAACCCCCTGCTTCATCAACTCTAAAGTCGCCGCCTTTCCTAAGATCCAGTCTCTGCGTGGATAAGCTGGTCGCTGATAGGTGAACTGGTTCAAAACATCCGCCCGAAGACTGATTTTGTCCTGTTGGAGTTTAAGCAGCAAGTCATTGGCAGGATCTCGCTGGCTTCTGTCACCGTAACTATCTAAAAAAGGTCGGCGCTTACAGCGTTGATATTGCAGTAGCAGTTCGGCATTAATTAACATTCCTCTAAGCTAACAAGAATTAGCACTTTCTGGCAGTGACCTAGATAAGTAAAAGCCCTGTTTGTAAAAGCACACCTTTTTGAGGGAGAGTGGGAATAGGGAATAGGGAATAGGGCATAGGGAATTGTTGGTTGTTAGTTGTCTTACCAAACAACCAACAAATAACAAACTCATGCCCCATGCCCCATGCCCAATGACTAATATGTTGCATCGCCATCGTGAGCAATTTCCAGCCTTAAAGAATAAGATTTATTTCAACTACGGAGGTCAAGGGCCAATGCCTCAAGGGGCTATTGATGCCATTACCCAAGCTCAAACTCACATCCAGCAAGTCGGTCCTTTTGGTACAGAGGTAAATAGCTGGATTAAACAGGAGGTGAAAGCTGTAAGAGTTGCGATCGCGTCTGAGTTAAATGTACCAGCAGAAACAATCACCTTAACCGAGGATGTAACCGTTGGCTGCAATATTGCCATGTGGGGCATCGAGTGGAACACTGGTGACCACATGCTGTTATCAGATTGTGAACACCCAGGCATCATAGCGACAGCACGGGAAATTGGACGCCGATTTGCTGTTGAAGTTACCATCTGCCCTCTGATGGCAACTCTCAACGAGGGAAACCCCACACAAGCCATTGTCCAACACTTGCGCCCCACTACTCGTCTCGTAGTTTTGAGTCATGTCCTTTGGAACACAGGTCAAATTTTACCTCTTGACAAAATGGCTGAAGTATGTAGAAATCACGATGTGAGACTGCTAGTAGATGCTGCCCAGTCCGTCGGCTTATTACCTTTGAACTTAACAGAATTGGGGGCTGATTTCTATGCCTTCACGGGTCACAAATGGTTGTGTGGTCCTGGGGGTGTGGGAGGTTTGTATGTCCGACCAGAAGTCAGAGAAAGTCTCAAACCTACTTTCATTGGTTGGCGTAGTGTTGTGCTTGATAGTCAAGGTCAGCCTGGAGAGTGGTATCCAGATGGGAAACGCTATGAAGTGGCGACATCAAATTATCCACTATACAATGGGTTGCGAGCGGCGATCACTATTCATCAGAAATGGGGAACACCAGAAGAACGTTATCAGCAAATTTACCGAAATAGCGAGTATCTCTGGCGACGCTTAGTGGCGCTACCAGATGTCAAATGTTTACGGACTTCCCCACCAGAAAGCGGTTTAGTCTCGTTTCAACTTACCAATAACAAACGCCAAACTAGCCACCTACTGGTAGAGTTCCTAGAGTCACAAGGGTTATTCACTCGGACAATAGTCGATCCAGACTGCGTACGCGCCTGCGTTCACTACTTTACTCTAGAATCGGAAATCGACCAGCTAATTGACGCAATTCAAAGATTTTGTCAAATGGCTAATAGCTAATGGCTAATGGC
>CAZZXJ010000533.1:0-5014 GCA_964657905.1 uncultured Stigonema sp. | reverse complement strand
AGTCAATAAACGTTGGACAAATGACAAAGAACAAAAGATTGTTATGACACAAGCACAGGTACAAGAAACAGCCAATATTCCTGCCCGGATTGATGAGCCAGGGATAAGAAATTGGCGAGACTACTTTAGCTTTAACACTGATCATAAGGTGATTGGGATTCAATACCTAGTCACCACATTCATCTTCTACTGTATTGGTGGCGTGATGGCTGATTTAGTTCGCACAGAATTGCGAACTCCAGAATCAGATTTTGTCACCCCTGAACTGTATAACAGTCTGTTTACGCTGCATGCCACAATCATGATTTTTTTGTGGATAGTGCCAGCAGGCGCAGGATTTGCTAACTTCCTGATTCCCCTGATGATTGGGGCAAAGGATATGGCATTTCCACGCCTAAATGCTGTTGCTTTTTGGATGATTCCGCCTGCTGGGGTGTTACTGATTAGCAGTTTAGTGGTGGGCGATGCACCGGATGCGGGTTGGACTTCCTACCCTCCCTTAAGCTTGGTAACAGGTCAAGTGGGTGAGGGAATTTGGATCATGAGCGTTCTCCTGCTGGGTACGTCTTCGATTCTGGGGGCGATCAATTTCCTCGTCACCCTGTTGAAAATGCGTGCCCCAGGCTTGGGATTCCATCAAATGCCCTTGTTCTGCTGGGCAATGTTGGCTACCTCAGCGTTGACTCTGGTATCTACACCAGTGCTAGCAGCAGGTCTGATTCTGCTGGCTTTTGACTTAATTGCCGGAACGACATTTTTTAACCCGACTGGCGGGGGCGATCCAGTTGTGTATCAGCACATGTTCTGGTTCTACTCCCACCCAGCGGTTTACATCATGATTTTGCCTTTCTTTGGGGCAATTTCAGAGGTGATCCCCGTTCATTCCCGTAAGCCGATTTTTGGATATAAAGCGATCGCCTACTCTAGTTTGGCAATCAGCTTTTTAGGGCTGATCGTCTGGGCGCACCACATGTTCACCAGTGGTATCCCAGGTTGGTTGCGGATGTTCTTCATGATCACAACTATGATCATCGCCGTACCCACCGGGATTAAAATTTTCAGCTGGCTGGGTACGATGTGGGGTGGCAAAATCCGCCTCAACAGCGCCATGCTGTTTGCCATGAGCTTTGTTGGCGTGTTTGTGATTGGCGGGATCAGTGGTGTCATGTTGGCGGCTGTGCCCTTTGACATTCACGTTCACGACACTTATTTTGTGGTGGCGCACTTGCACTATGTCCTGTTTGGTGGTAGTGTTCTCGGCATTTTTGCCGGATTATACCACTGGTTCCCGAAAATGACAGGGCGAATGCTGAACGAATTTTGGGGTAGGGTTCACTGTGCCTTGACGGTTATTGGTCTAAATATGACCTTCTTACCCATGCACAAGCTGGGAATGATGGGTATGAACCGCCGTATTGCACAATATGACCCCAAGTTCACATCTCTGAACGAAATCTGCACCTACGGTGCTTACATATTGGCGGTTTCAACATTGCCCTTTATCATTAATGTGATATGGAGTTGGATGTATGGACCCAAAGCAGGTGATAATCCCTGGAATGCACTTACCTTTGAGTGGATGACTAGCTCACCCCCGGCGATCGAGAATTTCGATAAACCGCCTGTACTGGCTACCGGACCGTATGATTATGGTTTGGAAAACGCTGGACGGGGTACACCCCTATCTGACCCTGATCCCGTTTTGTCAGCAGGTACTAACTCAGTGTTACGCGCCGAACCTAACGAGCCATATCCATCTATAACTGCGGAAAAAGAACACTAATAAATGATGAATTATGAATGATGAATACTAAAAAATTTCATAATTCATAATTCATAATTCAAGATAAAATTCATGCAAAGTCAAACAATTGACCCAGCTAAGACTAGCCTTAATCATCACCACGCTGCCACTGTAGCAGAAGGTCATCACGAAGAACATCCAGACCATCGTATTTTTGGGCTGTTGATGTTCTTAGTTGCTGAAGGGATGATTTTTATAGGTTTGTTCGGAGCCTATTTGGCTTTCCGTGCTACACTACCTAGTTGGCCTCCTGAGGGGACTCCAGAACTGGAATTATTGCTTCCTGGAGTCAATACCGTCAATCTAATTGCTAGCAGTTTTGTCATCCACAATGCTGATACTGCTATCAAAAAGAACGATGTGCGGGGGATGCAAATATGGTTTGCGATTACTGCCGCAATGGGTATTATTTTCTTAGTGGGGCAGGTCTATGAATACACCCATTTAGAATTTGGTCTCACCACCAACTTATTTGCAAGTGCATTTTACGTCTTGACTGGCTTTCACGGACTGCACGTTACCATCGGTGTTGTGGCAATTCTTTCTGTATTGTGGCGATCGCGCGTTAAGGGTCATTACAGTAACGACAAGCACTTTGGTATAGAAGCAGCCGAAATCTACTGGCACTTTGTAGATGTCATTTGGGTGATCCTTTTCGGCTTGATATATCTGCTTTAAGTATGAGTTTTTCACTCGACTTACGATTATCAAGTCCCCCCATTGGGGGTTTTTTATTTAAATATAGGAATCCGTGCGGAAGAACGTGAAATTATTGTGCTCGCGTAGCGTGTCCGTTAGTACAAGACTGCTAATAGCTAATGGTAAAAAAGCAATTAGCAATTAACGATTAGCGATCATCACTGACTTAGCCAAATATCGACTCTCCTGTCAAATCCACCGCTAGCCAGCATTTGTCCATCAGGACTAAAGGCGAGGGAGCTTACCCAGTCGGAATGTCCATAAAGTGTATTTATTAACTGACCTGTCGTCAAATTCCACAGTTTAATACCATCTTTACCACCACTGGCTAGAGTTTGTCCATCTGGGTTGATAGCAATTGCATTTACCCAGTTATTATGTCCTATTAAGGTGTTAACTAGTTCTCCCGTGTTGACATTCCAGAGTTTAATCGTGTGATCGCGGCTTCCACTGACTAAGGTTTGACCATCTGGGGTAAAGGCTAGGCTACTGACAGTATTAGAATGTGCTGCAACTGTACTAATTAATTTTCCTGCACTTAAGTCCCATAACTTAATAAGACCACTATTGTCACCACTTGCTAGGGTCTGACCATTAGGACTAATTGCCAGTGTATGAATTGAATCATCAAAACGTGTCAGAGTGGCAAGTGGACGCCGCTGTAGCAAATCCCATAGGCGAATACCGTCCAAAGCACCACTGACAAGCACTTTACTATCAGGAGTCACAGCTATAGATAGTACATTGCTCGTATGCTCCACAAAGGAACGGGTAAAGAGATTATTTCTCAGATTCCAAAGGTTAATCGTATTGTCATTACCACAGCTAATCAAGGTTTGACCATCTGGCGAAATCGCCAGAGATTCTATGGCTGTTGCGTGTGCTCTTTTGATAATCCCAAGCCTTTTGCCAGTTTCTGTATCCCACAGGCGAATAACACCATCGTTGTCAGCACCACCACTAACAAGAATTCTGCTATCTGGACTAAAGGCTAGGGATTTAATAGTACCTGAGTGTTCTCTTAGAACGTAAACCAACTTTGGATTAGAAAAGCCCTTAGTAGGAGGTTGGGCGTTTGGTGTAAATTTGATGATATTAGCGCTTATGGCAGATGGTATCTGAATCACCGGAGCGATGGCAACAGCACCTACTACGCTCATTAGCATCAATAAATTTCTGGCGTAAGGGATTTTAGATTTTGGATTTTGAACCGCAATTTTGGATTGGATAGAACGAGTTGGTTTAATATTAAGGAATTTATTGTGGAAATTATTCATAGGTTTTGGCTATGTCGGGCTTCTAGACACCGACTTTGAATTTTGGAATGGAGTCTTCTCGTTCCAAGATAAGGCTTAACGGGAGAGCGTCACCAGCCTGAATGGGGGAATTTAGAAATTCCACCAATAATTCCCCAATCTAAAATCTCAATCCCATATTTACTGTGGTGGTTTTTTCTTAGAAAGACTTAGCATTGGTAAAGTAGGACTTGAGGAACGGGAGGGTAAGTAATGTTGTACTACCGGCTCTTCCGGCAAAGGGCGACGCTGCTGGATACGCCACCACCTATAAGCGATCGTTACCCCTGCTGTCGCCAAGCCAAATGCAAACAATGACCAACTATCGTCTAATCCACCAATTAGTGCATCTACCGCTCCCATCGTAATCAACATACTGATTAGTGGTTCTTTCCGGTAGACTGATTTTAAAAAACGAGGCAATAGAACATTCATCACAGGTTGATTTACTCTAGTTCACCTTTTGTGTTACCTTTCTTATTACGGGTGAACTACGTGGGGTTTCGGGTTTGTGTAAGTTTACCGAGAATACCTCACCCGCAATTAGCACTTTTCATTAGGTCTTACATACTATTTTGACACTCTCTGGCCTAAAGCCACAGAGCTTATAAAGACTTTTCAGCCTTTATATCCCTATTCCTAGGGTTTCCTGGCACACCACGCTTGCACCTCTTTGTGCGTAGTGTTCATTCAACATAGGGCGTGAATTCCGGCGAGTCCCGCCGTACTGAACGTATTCTACCACGGCAGTTCCAAATCTGTGATTAGCTTTCGCTTTCATCCCTTATATATGATGATGGGTGTGGCACTATGACATGCAACATCTTCAAGGGTTTTCAGCATATTTTTTATAACTTATTATGGCATGGCAATTACTACCGCCACCGAGCGTAGCGTAGTAATTAACCCTATTGTATATAGTAATGGCGCTTTTTATGATAGCAAGGACGGCAAATTCCGCCACACGCCTAGAAGGGGTAGGCGCTCTTATAACCTTACCTCAGACCAAGCCATGATAGCACTCCTTGATTGGTGACGTATTCAATCACCACTATGAGGATGAAGCCAATCATAGCAGCTCGACCGTTCAAACGCTCAGCATATTCATTGAACCCAAACTTTGGTTCCTCTAGCCTAGGGGTAACGCTTGGCTGTGGTTGTGTGATCATTGGGAAAAACCTCTTTTTGATATGAGTCAGGAGTCAGGAGTCAGGAG
>CAZZXJ010000532.1:0-5020 GCA_964657905.1 uncultured Stigonema sp. | reverse complement strand
AGGCAGCGCGGTGAGTCAGTGCGGTCTTGGGGTCTCCCCAAGTAGAGCAACTGACGAACCCGTAAGGGTCATGTTCGTTACCCCCATGAGTGACTGCCGTAAGCGTTGCGATCTTCGACGTTCGTAGCGTCACCCGAAGGGTGGATGAATAAATGGGTTTAAGCACGGAGCCAAATTGAAAATTGGTGGTCTTCAATTAGTGGCGGGTTGAATCCCCCACTAATTGCTCCTGACTCCTGACGACTGACGTCACGACTCCTTCTTCAATTTCTCACGACCTGGTCTTGCATTGCTTCCTGAAAGTGTATACCCACGTAGGATAGGGAATCTGCTGCGTGCTTGTGGTCATAATTCCAACCATAGTCGGGACCAGTTAGCCCGTGACCGCCAGGAAACGTATAAAGAACGTTTTTGATACCCAATTTATTTAAAGTCTCATGGAACTGGCGACTGGAATTGAGAAATTCCTTACCAGCTAAATCATTAAGTCCAGCATCCAGGTAAATATGTATACGTTTGCGTTGTGCAGGGGGAATCTGTTGCACAAATATTTGGGGGCTATTTTGGGGCCCACTATCATCTATAAAGTAACCAATTTGACTAAAGAAAATATTGAAGTTGTCTAGATGGCGTAGCCCTATATTCAGGGCACCCCAACCACCTGAGGAGAGTCCGCCCATGGCCCAAAATTGCGGTTGATTCAAGGTGCGGTAGCGTGATTTCACGACAGCAACTAACTCTTTACCAATCAATGTGCTGACATTACCGTTGGGTCCATCGTAATAATTAGGGTCCCAGAGCGGACTTGAACCCCGCCGATCATTTCCATCCGGTGTAATCACAATCGCTGGCGGTAGTTTCCCACTTTTGTAGAGTTGAGCCAATACGGGAATGATGCCAATCTTGTCTACCCAAGCTCGTGCATCATCGTGTCCACCATGCAAAAGAAAAATGACGGGATAGCGTTTGTTAGGGTTCTGTTTATAATCAGGAGGCACAATGACACCGTATTGCCGCACATTGCCCATTGCCTTACTATTGAAAGTTTCTAGATGAAACGTCATTGCACTGTCAGTAACATTTGTTGGCGGTGGGTCTAACTGCGGCGCACCTGCAATGAAAACATACCAGTATCCCCCACCTGCCAGCAATGTGAGTGTAGCAGCACCGATACCCAGAAGAATTTTCCAACGCTTGGCTATAATTTTCATTAACTCAAAAAATTGTATGAACTTTTGAGCAATCGGCGGCAGCAGTTTGGAATTAGTCTGGTGATTCGTTAAATTGAATTTAATGAATCATGTTTCAACTGAATTCACGCGCCAACGCGATCGCCTCGTTAGCAACATCGATATAGTCCACCATAATTCATTATCCAGCATCAGCTAGGTGTCTATACTTCCTTTAAGTATGAACTACTCAAGTTGTAAGTGTCGCCGTGGTGGAGCTATCTCACCTTGGAGTAGTCAAATGCAGGTACGCGTGCCCCCTCATCTTAGATGAAAAGCTTGCGCTATGGGTTCACATAGTCACTTCTGAGCAAATTTGCAGAGGTTTTACACAGCGTACCTCATATCTTGCATCATTCTCAACAAGACCAAAAAAACCGGGTTTCTCAACCAAAAATCAAGGGTTTAACCATTAGCTATTCTCAAGAAACCCGGTTTTTCACCCAGGTGCAACATGTAAGGTACGCATGAAGTCCTCCTGTGGCGACTTAAAAACGGTATAACTATTGTAGTGTATCGTTATCGCTTAAGGGACTTCCAAGTTTTAGGGGTTTGTGGAGAATGGAAGCTTTTTTTCAAAGCACTATTGTGAGCGAGTCATTAATTCATATCTTTCAAGATTATATGTTTTTTTGAGTCAAAACTAATTTTTCCTTGTTGTTGTAACTTGTTCATCAATCGTGTAATTGTTACCCTGGTAGTGCAGCAGGCGCTTGCAAGGTCTTCATGAGTCAGACGAATATTTAGGCAAGTTCCTTCCGCTACTGGTTGACCAATTTCTTGTTTTAAAAGTCGCAATAGATCGTAGAAGCGGTCTTGTACCCGTCGTCTGCCAGCAAGTACTAAAAATGATTCTGTCTGCCGTAACCGTTTATTGAACTTTGGTAAAAGTGCATGGCTCAACCTAGGAGAAGCTGCTATTTCTGCTAGATAAATTGACACTAACTCTACATTTGATTGGGCTGTTGCTTGATAAGTTTTGAGGGAGGTCATATCAGAACCAAAAACCATTCCAGCTCCAGCCAATCCGACCAGTACTTCTTCACCCGTTTCACAAAGCGTACTGAGCTTGACAAAACCCTGACAAACATACCAAATTGCTTGCCAGTTGTTGGGGATAGTTTCGCCTTTAGAGTATTTATGGACAGGGCGATCCAGCGTCAGATCGGACTCATTCTTAAATGGTACTAATTCCGCTGGCTGACGTTGGGTAATGTCACGTAGGAGCCAGCGAAAGGCGATCGCTTTGCCCTCTAAGGTGCGAAAAGCTGTCACTGTGAAAGCAGCGATAAAGGACTCGCCATTGCGTTGCTGCAAACGTAATGCTAACTCCTTCACTCTATCGCTCTGGCACAGCTGGACGAGTTCGTAACGAAAGCGATGACGATCCTCTAAAGCAATGAAGTTAATCATTGGTTTGCCCGCCAGAAACGGCTGTGTCACCTTGAGCAACCTTGTTGCTGCTCGGTTGGCTTCTAGGATCACGCCTTGGACATCAGTTACTAGATAGCCATCTGGTGCAAAATTGAATAAATCCAGGTAGCGCTGGCGTTCTGCTTCTACCAAACTTCGTGTTTCTAACAGTTCCTCATTCTGCTGGTAGAGTTCCTCCGTAGCCAACTGTACTATTTCTGAGGCGCTACCGAGTTCCATAAAAGCTTGCGGCAGTAGATCTGACGTTAAAGGTAAGGCATTGGCACTTTGGTACAAATCCGCTAAACGCCGATACATTGTCTGTGCTTGCTGAACAAACCTGTCTATTTCCAGCTTGTGTATGTCCATCTCAATAATTCCCACTACTTACAGAAGTTAAGTGAAATATACGACCACATAATTTCTAGTACTAAGATTTTGCTAAGGACGGTGATCGACGTTGCAATTGTGCTTTTTTGAGACTTTGATACCAGCCCACGCACTCAAGAGGCAGATCAACGGGAGTCGCCGCAATAAAGGTTAAAAAATCATTTTATTCAATGCTTTTAAAGCAATGGTAATACAAAATATAGGAATATTTTGTACTTTACTTATAATTGATCAAAGAGTTACTCTTGCTTATTTTCGAGCAACATTATCACATATCTTTATCCTTCAAATTCCTTTGGTAATCTATAATTTTTGACTATTTATTGTAATTACTGGTAATCATAACTACAATAGCTTTTATTATCTTCTCTGACATGCTCCTACAGAAATAAACTGCGTTCTACCTCAAGAACAGGCTTTATTCTAAGTTAGTGTGTAATCAAGAATATAGTACGGCATTACATGTAGTATTATACTCAACTTGCGATAATTAAAGGTGATCAAGACCCACCTCAAAGGCAGGAGACAGGGGATTTGAACTAATCCGTAACTTGTGAATTGTGTTCTCAGCTACAGTATATAACTATCTCATCTGTTAGCCCATGGATAGAGGTTATTTTGTTTGTCTGCATAGAAACTGGATTTGACAATCCGATCTCTACAAAGGGTAGGATTTTTGATTCAATAGTTTATTTAACAACCAGAATTTCTTTTGACAACCCAGAAGAGGTGGGTTTGCAAGCTTATAAATTCCGTACTCTTAGTGGTTGGGTATTTTTTCCAGCATTGGGATGCATCTGAAGCGAGCTTCTCAAGTGGATTTTGAGTCACAAATGGTCTAGTACAGCGCGGCGTAAATAAAGCAACCATTTCAAACAGGTAAAAGCCTTGATATATAAACATGAGTGAATTTTGACGAACGCGCAGATCCGCAGGCTAGAGAGCGAGAATCTGATAATTTTTGCTCATGTAGTATGGCTTTCCACACCGGTTTTTGGTTTGCCCTTTGATTTGATGAACATAGTGGAGGGTCTTGTGCAGCCTAGTTACGATGAATCATTTGAGATGCTCGTCCAAGATGTTGAAGTGGGAGCAAAGCATGAAGAATATCATGGGGTGAAACTGATAACCAGCCGGGGTCCAATTCACTGCCGCTCTTACCCGGTACAGGGTGCGCAAAAGGGAGCAATCTGGGTCGGGGGTGTGGGTGGTGACTGGGATACACCTGCTCGTGGACTATACCCCTTGCTTTGTCAAGAGCTAATGAGGGAGGGGATCGCTTCTTTGCGAGTGCGCTACCGCTACCCAACAGAGTTGGAGGAATCCATCTTGGATGTTTTAGCAGGGCTTACCTATTTGCAAGATCAGGGTATCAAAGATTTTGCCCTGATAGGTCACTCCTTTGGAGGTGCGGTGGTGATTCAAGCCGGTGTTCAATCACCTGCTGTCCGTACTGTGGTCACCCTTGCTACGCAAACCTACGGTACAGACCCCGCAGCAGAACTAGCAACGCGATGTTCGCTCCTGCTGTTACATGGCATGGCTGACCGGGTATTATCGCCATACTGTTCGCAAAGAGTTTATCAGCTTGCGCTTGAACCCAAGCAGCTAATTCTGTATCCCAATGCCCGTCATGGTCTTGATGAAGCGGCTGATGAAGTTTACCAAGTTGTTAGGGATTGGATCCTTCAACAGCTCAGTCGTTCAACAGCAAGTTTGCTTTAGCTAACTCAAATCTACTTGGGGAATGCCCAACTCCTTTTTGACTTTCCCTACCCTGTCTGATCGCGGGGTACAAATTTTGGCGACATTATATAAGCCCAAGCCAAGATTGCGACTACCAATTATTATCGCAATCTTTTTCAGATTGCAATATGTTATTAGCATGATATTTGCTTACTTAGTAAATTTATAACTTTAGATTGACGCACATGCCTACATCTAAGTAAGTCGGCGTAAAAAATTAAAGGTTTGTAGTAAGCGCTTCA
>CAZZXJ010000531.1:0-5030 GCA_964657905.1 uncultured Stigonema sp. | reverse complement strand
CAATTAGCAATTAACCACTAACTCTTTTGCTATATAACATCAGAGTCTGTCTTTATTCATACTGCTACTGGCTGAAAGTTTTTCTCTGTCTAATTGCATAAATATTTTAGTAGGAGAAATGCGAATGTAACCTAGTTAACAATTAACTGTTACACTATGGTCTGTCGTGGGAGCGATGACGCTAGTAAGAGGAGTCTTGGATACTGCTTGGGTTACAGCAGTAATCAGCTGCGATCGCCAGAATAACACCTTTAAAAATGACAGTGTTAACTACCACCGCACAATTTGAGCGAGTTGCCAAAATAGTCGCGGAACGAGTGGCGCAGCTATTGTGCGCGACAGTTTTTGTTATTGACCAGAATTCCGTCGCGATCGCTAGTAGCAACCCTAAGCTAGTAGGACTTCACTTCAACCTGATTTGTGGAAAACTTGTGCTTAACTACCTGCGGGTGTCGTTACCTTTTGATACACAAGTGGGTGAAGTCATTATCGGTAAACCCCTGAATGGAGAGGTGATTTCTCAGCGCTTGGCACAGGTCATTGTAGAACTGGTAGTTAATCAGACAGCGGTTATTGATGCATTACCCAACCAACACGAGTTAAAGAATAAGTTTATCTACGACCTACTCCACGGTTTAATTGATGACGAGGCAAGCGTTCTACGCCATAGCAAAGTTTTGGGGTTAGATTTAACACCGCCCCGTGCAGTCATTTTAATCGATGCCGCTGATTATATTTTAGGGAATGGCATTTCTCAAAAGTGTGTACAGGAAACGCGACGGGCAACTCTAGTTATTGGCAGCCTCGTGAGCTTTTTTCATCTACCCAATGATACAATTTGTGCTTATCTCGGTGATGGCGAAGTGGCTGTGTTGAAAGCGAGTGATACGAAAAACCTGGGTAGCTGGGCGAATCGTGGAGATGTGACACAGTGCAATTCTTCCTGGGCAAATCTAACAGCACTGAAACGGGCAGCTGAGGAGCTATTGACCCGATTGCGGGGTGATACTGATGCATCAATTAGTATTGGCATTGGTCGCTACCACCCAGGAATTCGCTTACTTGCCCAATCCTACCAGGATGCGCGGGCGGCATTGTCTTTGGGCTGTCGCTTCCACGGTCGCAATCAAGTACATTGCCTGGATCAATTGGGAATTGCTGCCTTCATTGGGATTGCGGATGAGCAAACAAAAATTGAATTAGCAACTTATTTGCTGAGTCCTCTTAACCATGAACCGGAATTGCTCAAAACCTTAGATGCTTTCTTTACTGAGGACTGCTGTCCTTCTTCCACAGCAAATCGGCTCTCGATTCACAGGAATACTCTCAGTTACCGATTAGATAAGATTACCTCGCTCACCGGACTTGACCCACGCCGCTTCGACGATGCAGTGCAGATTCGTCTGGCTTTGCTGTTGCGTAGACTCCGTTAGTTGCTGTAATCGCTGGGATTATACTACAGCGAGGGGTGTTCCTGAAGAATTTTCCTCCTCGTCCCTTCAATTCTGAGGAAGAATTAATTGCTATGCAAAAATTTATCGATTCACTGATTGAGCGTGGTGAATTTACACGACGATCAATCTCAAATATTTTAACCAAAAATTCCTAATGTTATCCATAGCGCCCTAGCTCTAAGTTGCAAGAGTGCATTCATTTCAAGCCTCTCCACAGTAGCACGACCAATTGATGTTTTGGCTTCAAGGTAGAAAGGGGGTTCTTGTTGCACTGCAAAGTGGTCTTCCCAAATATCAGTTCGAGGGTTAAACAAACGTACTTGTTGCTGAGTTACTGGATCAATCCCGTCTACATAATCAAACTTACGGAGATTACAAATGCGACAAGCAAGCGCTAAGTTTTGTAAATCATCCAAGCCACCTTTGGCAATAGGAATAATGTGATCTACCTCAAAAGCAACGTTGAAGATAACTTCTGGTGCATGGCAATATTCACAATTATGTCTTGCCCTTTGTGCTACGGGAGGATAGTTAGGATTCACTGCGCTGTAAAGGATTACATAAAACTATTTTTTGTCACTCTGAGTTTTTTTCAGGATAGCTTCAGATCGTTCTATGGCTGCTTGCAATTCGGCATCAACTAATTGCTCTAATTCTTCCTTCTGTGTTTGAGGAAGTGCTTCTCCAACATCAGTAGCTTGGTGAAACTGATCCATTAGTTCCCCTAGGCGTGATTGCTGGTAAGTAGTAAAGAAATTATCGGCACGAAACCGCTGCACAACGATAACTGTTTCACCGTTTTCTCCTAAGCCTTGTGTTGCTAATTCGCTCTCAAGTATATCGAGTGCTTGACCTGGTGTTGCACCAGTGGACGAGTGTACTCCACACATTGCCCGATAAATTGTTTGCTCGGCACTCACTTCTGACACAATCTCAATAGTTGTCATGGTTTGTTTTTCACTGACTCACTGTTTTCTAATTTTAATTCTACATTGCACTTACCACTGACCACACGATCACGCTCAAAGTCAAAAGTCATATCACCTCTGGTTAAATAACCTTAATTAAGTTTGTAGTGAGGACTTCAGTCCTCTGGCAGTAAAAAGCAAGGACTGAAGTCCTTACTACAAACAATGCAAGTTTGAGAGACTTTGCCAGATCAGCCAAACATTCAGTCCTGCAATCATCAGCGCCACGCCCCAAGAGAGCAGTTTCAACCACAACGGATTGACGAACTCACCCATCAACTGGCGATCGCTAGTAAACATGACTAACGGGAACACCGCAAACGATAGCTGGAAGCTCAACAGTACCTGGCTGAAAATGAGCAATTTGGTGGTGGCGTCCTCGCCGAACAAGACAATACAGATGAGAGTGGGGATAATCGCTGCTAGCCTACTGATGACACGACGTAACCAGGGAGCGATGCGCAGATTTAAAAAGCCTTCCATAACGATTTGCCCCGCTAACGTTGCGGTCAGGGTGGAACTTTGACCGGAAGCGAGTAAAGCTAAGGCAAAGAGCAAACTAGCAACCTTCACACCTAAGATGGGGGACAACAATTTGTAAGCATCTTGAATTTCTGCTACCCCCTGATGTCCAGAAAAATGAAACGTGGCGGCGGCGACAACCAAGATAGCAGCGTTAACAAACAGCGCCAACGATAGCGCAATTGTTGAATCGAGCGTGCCAAACCTGATGGCTTCCCGTTTCTTTTCTGGAGTGGTTTGCCAAGCCCGTGTTTGCACAAGCGCTGAGTGTAAATACAAGTTATGGGGCATGACAGTGGCTCCCAAAATGCCCAAGGCAACGTATAACATCTCCTGATTTTGGACAATGACTGGTTGAGGGACAAAACCAAGGATGACGCTGCCCAAATCAGGGCGCGAAAAGATCACTTCCGCCAAATAACACAGTGCTATGCTAGATACCAGGGTGATGGTCAAAGCTTCCACATACCGAAAGCCATAGCGCTGCAACATAAGTAAAAGTACTACATCCAGACTGGTGAGGCATACGCCCATAATCAGGGGGATGTGAAATAATAACTGTAGAGCGATCGCACCGCCGACTACCTCCGCTACTTCAGTAGCCACAATGCCAATCTCAGCAAGTATCCACAGGGAAATGTTTACTTTCCGGCTGAATCGGTTTTGACAAGACTTAGCCAAGTCTGTTTCAGTCGCGACTCCCAGACGGACACACAGAGTTTGCAGCAAAATGGCGATGAAGTTGGAAACTAGAATTACGCTGAGGAGGGTGTAACCAAACTGGGCGCCACCTGCAATATCTGTGGCCCAGTTCCCAGGGTCCATGTAACCCACAGAAACTAAATAGCCAGGTCCGACGAAAGCCAGTAGCTTACGCCAGAAGCTTTTCCCTTCGGGAATGGCTATGCTGCGGTGAATTTCTCTTAGACTGGGCTGTGTTTCCGTATTCTCAGGCAGGGGCATCGCTTGAAGAGATAGATATTTTCATTTTTCTCTCATAATTGTGCCTCTCATGCTAACCCAACTTCTATCTCTTTTGTCGTAACTTCTGGACTTGTACTTATTCTTGAACTCCAAAATATCAGGTTTCCATCATCCTTACATAGCGGACGATTAGTTTTTCCCTACGATCAAGATTGTCAACCCAAGGCTTCTTACTTTTGACTTTTGACGAACCCGTTCGCGTAGCGTCTCCGCTACTGAGAAGGGGCTGAACCGCTTTCATCAAAGAGCGCGAACTTCCTTACTACAGCAGGATTCTGGCGGATGTTGTTGAAAAATTTTTATAGTCCTGATGAATTTTGTGTTAAATAAATTTAAGGAAATTCTATCTTACTTTATCTAGCAGTCCGCGCCGGAAATGTGAAATTATCGTAAAGGCTGCTAATGGCAATTAGCTATTAGCAATTAGCAACCATTTTTTAACGAATCATTTAGGATTGCTATATTTAATTAAACATTTACTTAGAAGGCATTCTATGCAATTTGATTTTCGAGAACTGCTTGACCTTAACAAGTTACGAGATCTGATTAACTTGTATGGCTACTGGCCTGTATGGGCAATAGTCTTTGCTGAATCCGGATTGCTAATAGGGTTTTTTCTGCCAGGAGATAGTTTACTGTTCACGGCTGGATTTGTAGCATCTCTTCCTCAATCATCGCTTAACATTTGGGTTCTCATTTTTGGTGCTTTTGTTTGTGCAGTCCTTGGTGATAACGTTGGTTATGCTACTGGTTACAGATTCGGACGCCAATTATTTCAAAAGGAAGATTCATGGTTATTTAAGAAGAAAAATTTGGAAAAAACCCAAGATTTTTATCAAACTCATGGAAATAAAACGCTGGTGCTAGCGCGGTTTACGCCGATTATTCGCACTTTTGCGCCGATTGTGGCTGGCATAGCTGCTATGCGATATCGGACATTTATGTTTTACAATTTAATTGGTGGCCTTCTTTGGACTGTGGGGATCACTCTATTAGGATTTTTCTTAGGAAAATCTCTTCCACCTGAACAAATAGATAAGTATTTATTACCGATAATTGGGGTAATTATAGTTGTTTCTTTACTCCCAACAATCATTCATAT